>CAYNWI010000196.1:0-5479 GCA_964400825.1 uncultured Anaerolineae bacterium
GAGGAAGCCAGCGACGACCAGACGGAGGTCGTCATCGGTTTCGACACCCGCTTCCTCTCCGATCGCTACGCGACCGAGGTGGCCCGCGTCCTGGCCGGCAACGGCATCGTCGCCCACCTCACCCGCGCCGATGCCCCGACCCCGGCCATCTCCTACACCGTCGTCCACAAAAAGGCCGCTGCCGGGGTGATGATCACCGCCAGCCACAACGCGCCGCGCTACAACGGCCTCAAACTCAAGGCCGCCTTCGGCGGGGCCGCACTGCCAGAGCAAGCGGGGCACATCGAAGCCTACCTGGCGCGCAACCAGGAGATGGCCCGCGGGCCTAACGTGATGGACTACCAGGCAGCGCTGGACCAGGGACTCATCCAGCTTTTCGATCCTGCCTGGGCCTACTACGAGCACCTCAGCCAGATGGTGGATTTGGACGTGATCTCGGCCAGCGAACTGCGGGTGGTGACTGACGCCATGTACGGCTCAGCCCGCAAGTGCATCGCCGACATGCTGGCCCGCACGCGCTGCCGGGTGCACCAAATCCGAGGCGAGATGAACCCCGGCTTTGGCGGCATCCATCCCGAGCCGGTAGCCCACTACCTGAGCGCACTGGCGGCGGCCATCCAAACCCACCACGCCGACCTGGGGCTGGCCACCGACGGGGACGGCGACCGCATCGGCGCGATGGACGCCCACGGGGACTTCGTGGATCCCCATCACATTTTTGCCCTGGCGCTGCGGCATTTGGTCGAGGAGCGAGGATGGAGCGGGACGGTCGTCAAGAGCGTCTCCACCACCCGCATGGTGGACCAATTGGCCTCGCGGTACGACCTGCCACTGGTGGAGACGCCCGTGGGCTTCAACCACATCGCCGACCGTATGTTGAGGGATGACGTGCTCATCGGTGGGGAGGAATCGGGCGGGCTCAGCATCAAGGGCCACATCCCAGAGGGGGACGGCGTGCTGATGGGGCTGCTGCTGTTGGAGATCGTCGCGGCGGCCGGCGCTCCGTTGCACGAGCTCGTGGCCGACCTCCAGGCCGACGTTGGCCCGGCCCACTACGCCCGCCACGACATCCCACTTCGTTCGCCTGTCGCCAAAGAAGAGATGGTCGCCCGGCTCACCGGCGACGCGCCGGACTCCCTGGCTGGAGAGAAGGTCGTTGAGGTGGGGACCCTCGACGGAGTCAAGTACCTGCTGGCCGACGATAGCTGGCTCCTGATCCGCCCTTCGGGCACGGAGCCCGTGCTGCGAGTCTACGCAGAAGCGAGGAGTCCTGAAAGCGTGCAAAGCCTGCTGGAATTTGGAGAGGGCGTGGCGGCTGGAGGGTAGCGCGGGGGAATCTCAAATTAGAAAGGGATATCTGTTCACCTTGTGCTCGCAGCGGCCCCTGGTCTGAGTCTTGGACGCTGGACCAGGGGCCGGCGGGAGCAGGTGAATAGTTGCTATTAAGGGGATGAGGCTTCTTGCTTCATCCCCCGTTTGCTACCTGGGCCTCCCTGAGGGTATAAGCTGCGGCCACGCCAGCGACGATGGTGATGACGCCGGCCGCTACGAAGACGGCCTGCACGCCAATCAGGTCGCCGAAGAGACCAGAGAGGACCATGGAGGCGCTGGTGGAAGCGCCGATGACCATGGCCACCGCGCTCCCCACCCGCCCCCGCTTCTCATCGGGGACCAGGCGCTGGGTCAGCGTAGCCAGGGCGGCACGGGCGACGACAATGCTCAGGCCGATGATGGCTACGGCGACCAGGACGAGGGGATAACTGGGAGCCACCGCGAAGGCAATGATAGCCAACCCCAGGATCACCATACAGCCCCCCACAACCCGATTGGTACGCACGTTAGAAGTAAAGCGGCCGATCACCACCCCGCCCATCACTACGCCAAGCCCCTGAAATGCGTAGAGGAAACCAAATCCCTCGGCACCCATACCCAACACTTCTTGTAAATAGATTATCCCCAAAACCATGATGGCTCCGAAGCCCAAAGTGGCTACAGCCGTGGTGATCATGACGTGGAGAAGGTGGGAATTGTACCTGATGAAAAGCAACCCCTCCACCAGTTGATTCCAGATGACCCGGATTTTGGTCTTGCCTGGGTTGGAGTTTACTGGCGGTACGGTCATGGTAGCGATAGCTACAGCAGAGACGGCGAAGCTGAAGGAATCGAAGATGAACGCGGAGGCCGGGCCAAGCCAGCCGATGACCAGACCGGCTATTGATGCGCCCAGGATGACGGCGATGATCTGGTTGGCCTGCATCAGGGCATTGGCCGTGAGCAGGATCTCGCCGCTGACGATGTTGGGGATGACGGCATTGCGGGCTGGATTGAAGAAGATCCCCACCGTGGCCATCACGAAGCCAACGGTGTATAATATATATAGCTGATCTGCCCGTTGGACGAGGAGTAGGAAGAGGACTGCCAGGCCACGAATGATGTCGGAGACAACCATTACCAGCTTGCGGTTCAGGCGATCAACGAAGACCCCGCCGACCAGACCCAAGAAGAGTTGAGGCAAGGTGGCAACCACGGCCAGCACTCCTACAGCCAACGGTGAGTCTGTCAGAGTGCTGATGACAAATAGAATGGCGACAATGACGAAATTGTCACCTATCTGGGAGAGTAGCTGCCCTATCCACAGGGCACAAAAATCGCGATTGCGAAGGGCGCTGACGATGGCAGCCCGGTCTCCCAGGAACTCCTTCTTTTGGGTTTGTCTTGAACTCATAAACTGTCATCCCTACAACAACACGTCCAGTGCCCCACCGTCGTCGAAGTGCTCCCGAAAGCGGGCGGCGAAGTCGGCCAGGGTGTAGCGGTGGCTCTGCGGGCCGGTTTGCTCCAGGGCGTAGGTAGCCGCCAGCGCCCCCATCCGCCCCGCCAGTTCCCAGGAGAGACCCAGGGCCAACCCTTTGATCAGCCCCGCCCGGAAGGCATCCCCTATCCCAGTGGGGTCTTCGGTCCGCTGGGGGGGCACCGCCGGGATGTCGTAGGTGGTCCCTTTTGCCCAGATGCGCGCCCCCTCCACCCCCAACGTGACGACGCAGGCACGGGACGGGGTTCGTCGGATCGCTGCCACGCTCAGGCCGGTTTTCTCCCGCAATAGTTCGAACTCGTAGTCGTTGACTACCAACAGGCTACACCCTTCAAGCCCCTCCCGCAAATCCTGGCCGGCGAGGCGGACGATCTGCTGGCTGGGGTCGTACAGGTAGGGGATGCCTAGTTCCTGGCACTCAGCGGCATATTTCACCATCGCCTGGGGGTCGTTGGGGGAGATGACAACCAGGTCAATCTCGTCAGTCTCTAAGTCGTGGAGGGAAAGCTCCCGCGCGCGGGCCATCGCCCCGGTGTAGAAACTGGCGATCTGGTTGCCGCGCTGGTCGGTGTTAACAAAGAACGAGGCGGTGAACAGGTCGGGTTCGTCGCGGATGAGCGTGGTGTCTACCCCCTGTTGTTCCAGCCATTGGCGGTACTCGCCGAAGTCCTGCCCCGCCGTGGCCATAACTCGCGGTCGCTCGCCCAGCAGGGCCAGGTTGTAGGCGACGTTGGCCGCGCAGCCCCCCCGTTGTCGCCGCATCTCGTCCACCAGGAAACTGAGGGAAATACGGGCCAGTTGGTCGGGCAGGATGCAGTCGGCAAAAAAGCCTGGGAAGGTCATCAGATAGTCGTAGGCGATGGAACCGGTTACAATGATGTTCATGTTACTCCACAGGGCTAGCAAAACTCAGCAGAGGCGGCTCCCACGCCGCCGAATTGCCGGGCGTGGGAGCCCGGCCAGCTAGTTTTGCAACCAGGGTTAGCCGAGATAGGTCTTCAGTTGGCGGCTGCGCCGGGGGTGACGCAGCTTGCGCAGAGCTTCACCCTCGATTTGACGAATGCGCTCCCTGGTCAGACCGAATTTTTGCCCCACTTCCTCCAGGGTATAGCTATGCCCGTCCTGGAGGCCGAAGCGCAGCCGTAGGATCCGCGCCTCCCTGGGGCTGAGGGTGCCCAAAACGTCCCCCATTGTCTCCGCCAACAGGTGTTGGTAGGCCGCTTCAGCGGGCGCCAGGACCTTCTCGTCTTCGATGAAGTTCCCCAGTTCGTTATCTTCCTCCTCGCCCACTGGTCTCTCTAGAGAGATCGGGCGACGTGAGGCCCTGAGTATCCATTGTACTTTATCTGACTCCAGGCCGATTTCTTCAGCTATCTCTTCCGGGCTGGGCTGGCGCCCCAATTCCTGCTCTAATTCTCGCGTTGCCCGGTATAGTTTTCGGATGCGGTCGCTCATGTGGACTGGGACGCGGATGGTTCGCCCTTGCTCGGCCAGGGCTCTGGTGATGGATTGCCTGATCCACCAGGTAGCGTAGGTAGACAAGCGATGGCCTCGATGGTAGTCGAACTTCTCCACGGCCTTCATCAAGCCGAGGTTGCCTTCCTGGATGAGGTCCAAGAATGGCACCCCATGGCCCAGGTATCTCTTGGCTATACTAACCACCAGCCTGGTGTTGGCCTTGATGAGATGCTGGCGGGCCTCTTCACCCCGCTCGATTTCCTGCCTCAGCCTCTCCGTTTCCTCAGGGTCATGGCCGTCCCTGGCCAGGCGTCGCCGGGCCGCCCGTCCGTGCTCCAGTTGCTGAGCCAGCTCCATTTCCTGCTCAGGTGTCAGCAAGGGCACGCGGGCCATCTCCTTGAGATATAGGGTAATGGTGTCGTCAGCGGCAATGTCGCTCAGGTCAAGGACCTCCTCTATTTCCTCCGCCAAGGCCGACGGTTCCCCCATCTCTGCCTTCTTCCTCTCCTCCTCGGCCTCCTCCTCGCTTTCGTAGATATCAATGCCCTGGTCGTGGAGGTCGGCGAAGAACTCTTCCAGTTGGGGAAGGTTCTTCTCGGCCTGGGGAAAGGCCTCTAATATCTCGGTAGAGGTGACATACCCTCGCTTACTGGCCTTCTCCAGTAACTTTTGCGTTGTATTCGATTCTCCTCGACATTTCGACTTTGTCATTGGTTCGTTCTCGCCCTAGTTGGCGTGTCAAATGTGATCTACTTACTACTATATCACAAGTCGGACATATTATCAAGTCTGGTATTCGAGCTGGCTATTGATTCACCTTGTATGCTTAACGGAAGCCCAGTACCTCAGCCAACCCAATGCCAACTCTCTTCAGGGCATGATTAAAATTATACTACACAAATGTTAAATTGCAAACCCACGTCACGAACCTTAAATTTTCCCTGTTTTGCCCCGGGTGCTTGACAGATTTAATTTTTTCCTGTATAATTTAGATGTCAAAAGTAAGTCATAGAGTTCAAGGCTACCCATCGTTGATGGGACTGCAGAGCTGCAACATCAGGGCTCTACTTGAGGTTCAAGCTAGCCGAGCTGCCGAGAACGATTCAGCAGTTCGGTTTTTTTGTGAAGGCCTGGTTATCGTCGAGGAGGTGCTTTAAGTAGCAAGGAGGTGTATGAACGGTTCACTCTTCGTCAGATGTTGAGGGGTCT
>CAYNWI010000197.1:0-5470 GCA_964400825.1 uncultured Anaerolineae bacterium
TCTATTAATGCAGCCCCCTGAGTTTTGCGCAAAAATATAGTGAAACGTAAAACGTAATTTTATCCCACCAGCGCCAGCAGCCCATCAATCTGGGCTACGATCTCCTGGTTGGTGAAGTGGAGGGCGGTGATGGCCCCAGCGGGGCAAGTGGCGGCGCAGGTGCCACACCCGTGACACAGGGCCGCGTTGACCTCCGCCTTCCCACCCCCATCGCGGGCGATGGCAGAGTAAGGACAGGCCAGAATGCAATCGCCGCAGCCCACGCACTTCACGGCCTCCACCACAGCAACGGTGGGCGAGATGGTGACCTCTCCCCGGTTGAACAGACCCACCGCCTCCAGTGCCGCTGCCCCGGCGTGAGCCACCGTGTCCGGCACGTCCCGCGGCCCCTGGCAGCACCCCGCTAAGAAGATTCCTGCCGTGTTGGTCTCCACGGGGCGCAACTTGGGATGGGCCTCGGCGAAGAAGCCATCTTGCGAGCGGCTCAGGCCGAAGAGGGCGGCCACCCGGCTGGCGTCGTGGATCGGCTCGACGGCCGTCGCCAGGATCACCAGGTCCACGTCAGCCGCCACCAGTTTCCCCAGGTAGGCATCCTCCCCCTTCACCCGCAGCTTGCCATCCGGCAGCACCTCCACCTCGGCCCCCCGGCCGCGCACGAAGGTGATCCCCTCCTCCTGCACCCGCTTGTAGAACTCCTCGTAGGCCTTGCCGACGGTTCGCATGTCCATGTAGAAGTCGTAGACCTCGGCCCCGGTCTTGTCCCGCACCTGGTGGGCCTGCTTGAGGGAGTACATGCAGCAGAAGCGGGAGCAGTACGGATGGGCGTGCTCGTCCCGGCTGCCGACGCAGTGGATGATAGCGACCCGCTCCGGCTTCTTCCCCTCGGCGGTGAGGATCTCACCAGCGGTAGGCCCGCCCGCGCTGGTGAGCCGCTCAAACTGCAGGCCGGTGATGATGTTCGGCGACAGACCGTAGGAGTACTGGGGTAACTGCGTGGGATCCCACATCTGGAAGCCGGTGGCGACCACGATAGCTCCCACTTCCAGCTCCAGCAACTGCTCGCGCATCTGGTGGTCAATGGCCTGAGCCTGACAGGCGCGAACACATTCCAGGCACTCCGAGCAGACGGCGCAGGAGAGGCAGCGCTGCGCCTCGGCGATGGCCTGCTCCTCCGTAAGGCCGAGTTCCACCTCGCGGAAGGTGGCACGCCGCTCAGCCAACAGCAGGTGGGACATCTCCTGGCGCGGCGCGGACTCCACGTCGCGAGGGATGGTCACCTCAATCTCCTCCGGACGCGGCCACTCGAAGGTGCGCCCAACCAGCAAGTCCTGCCCCCGCAGGTAGCGGTGGATGGACTCTGCGGTTCGCTGGCCGGCCGCCATGGCATCTATGGCCATAGCAGGTCCGGTCACCGCGTCTCCCCCGGCGAAGATTCCCTCCACGGGCGTCGCCAGCGTATTCTGATCAGCGGCCAGCGTCTTCCACTGAGTGGTCTCCGCTCCCGCCAGCGGGGCCAGGTCGGGTCGCTGGCCGATGGAGACGATGACGGTGTCCAGCTCCAGGGTGAACTCGGAGCCGGGGATCGGCACGGGGCGACGGCGGCCGCTCTCGTCTGGCTCGCCCAATTCCATGCGGATGCACTCCATCCCGACTACGCGCCCATCCTGTTCCAGTACCCGTGTCGGCGTGGCCAGGAAGTGGAACTGCACCCCCTCTTCCATCGCGGCCTCCACCTCGGCGGGGATGGCCGGCATCTCCACCCGCGAGCGACGGTAGACCACTGTCACCTCGCTCCCCAGCCGCAGGGCAGAGCGAGCCGCGTCAATGGCCGCGTTGCCGCCACCGATGACCGCCACCCGTCGCCCCAAAGTGACTTCCTCACCCAGGCCCAGGCCACGCAGGAAGTCGGTGGAATGGATCACTCCCTCCAGGTCCTCACCAGGAATGTTCAGACGGCGGCTCTCGTGCGCCCCCACTGCCAGGAACACAGCGTCGTACTCCTGCCGCAGGTCATCCAGGCTGGGACCGCCGTCCCGCCCCACCGGTGTCCCCAGCCGGATCTCCACCCCCAGCGCGCGGATAAAATCAATCTCGTGGTTGAGGACGTCGCGGGGGAGCCGGTACTCAGGGATGCCCACGGCCAGCATCCCGCCGGCCACCGGCAGCGACTCGTAGACGGTCACGCCGTAGCCTGTGCGGGCCAGGTGGTAGGCCGCGGTGAGCCCCGCCGGGCCTGCGCCTACGATGGCCACCTGCTCCTGGTAGACGCGCTCGGCCGGCTCCGGCAGTTCGCCGCCGGAGCAGGCATCGTACACGAAGCGCTTGAGGGCGCAAATCGCCAGCGGCTGCTCCACCTCCTGGCGCTTGCACACCACCTCGCAGGGACGATAACAGATGCGGCCCAGCGTGCCCGCGAAGGGCACTGTCTCGCGCACCAGGTCCAGCGCCTCCTGAAACTTCCCCTCCCCGATGAGGGCCACGTAGCCCTGGACATGGATGTGAGCAGGGCAGGCGATCTTGCAGGGTGAATCCCGCTTATCTATGACGAAGACCGGCGGGATGGCCTGTCCAAAGGGGCGATAGATGGCCTTGCGGGTGCCCAGCCCCTCGTCGAACTCGCTGGGCACCTGGACGGGACAAACGGTAGCGCAGTCGCCGCAGCCGGTGCATTTATCCTCCAGGACGTAGCGCGGCTTGCGCCGCACCTGCACCTGGAAGTTGCCCACGTATCCGGAGACTTTCTCGACCTCACTGTAGCTCAAGAGCGTAATGTTGGGATGCCGACCGGCATCCATCATCTTCGGCCCGAGAATTCAGGTGCTACAGTCCAGGGTGGGGAAGGTCTTGTCCAGTTGGGCCATGTGGCCGCCAATGGTCGGCTCCCGCTCCACCAGGTAGACCGGGTAGCCGGCATCAGCAATGGAAAGGGCAGCCTGGATGCCAGCGATGCCGCCACCCACCACCAGCGCCGCCCTGGTAACTGGCTCCTGGCGCGGCTCCAGTGGGGCGTGATAGGCCACCCGCGCCACCGCCGCCCGCACCACCCGCTTGGCCTTCTCCGTCGCCAACCCCCGGTCGTGGATCACCCAGGAGACGTGCTCGCGGATGTTGGCCATCTCGAAGAAGTAGGGGTTGAGCCCGTTCTCCGCCAACACCCTCTGGAAGGTAGGCTCGTGCATGCGGGGGGTACAGGAGGCCACCACCACCCGGTTTAGGCCCAGGTCCGGGTTGCGGATGTCCTCCTCGATCATCTTCTGGCCGGGTTCAGAGCACGTATACTTGTACTGCCGGGCGACGACCACGCCAGGCAGAGCGGCGGCCATCTCCACCACTGCCGCCACGTCCACCGTGGCCGCGATGTTGATGCCGCACTCGCAGATGTAGACGCCAATTCGGGGTTCTTCCATACCGTAGACTCCTTGATTACGATAGCCGGGCCAGCGCCGGGCTCACCGGCGCCACGTGCCAGCGTTCACTGCACCCAGGCGGCGATGGCTTCCGGATCAAATCTGAATCCCATCCTCAGAATGACAAAGTGCGGTTGCAGTGTTAAGGGCTAGAAAAAAACATGGAGCACCCACATAGGACGGTGCTCCGCGCTAATGAAGGTGAGAGGCAAGCAGCTCAACTATGAACCACTTGACACAAGCAGATATCATCCAGCACAGCCCCCAGATTCCAGTTCCTGCAAAACCATGTCCACTGCTGTGCTGATGGCGACCTGCACCACTGGGGTGCACTCCTCACCGAAGGTCAGCACATCCTCTACCTCGATAGCGATGATGACGATGGCCGCGTCATCGGCCAACACCATGCCCATGCCCCGCCCCAGATCTAGCGCGCCGGTCAAGGAAAGGTCATGCGTCGAGCTCGAATGTAACGAGGCCCGCAGATCGTTGGGGTGCAGACGGTGAATGTCGCCCGACTTACCGTCGGGGGTGCGAATCGCATCCACCAGGATGACTCGTTTGTAGCCAGCGATGACGTCCAGCAACCGCAATCCACCCACGCTCGCTTCGGCGAAGGCTACGTCATCCCGTTGACATTGCTCCGCCACTGCTCGCACGACGTGAACACCCACTCCATCGTCGGTCAGGATCGGGTTGCCCAGGCCAACTACCAGCGTCTTCAAGACATAGCCCTCTCAAAAAAGTAGATTGATAGACTGGCAAACCGGTCTCTCCAACCAGTTTACCAACTACCAACCTGCCAGCCTGTGGCTACTCGATGAACTGCGTCAGCCGCTCGACGACGTTTCCATCGGCACCACGTACCAGCACCTCCAGCGGCATCTGGCCGGGCAGGGTGTGCGTAGCACATCCCAAGCAGGGATCGTAAGAGCGGAAGGCCATCTCCACCCTGTTCAGCAGTCCCTCGCTGATGACCTGGCCCTTCTTGATGAACGCCTGGGCCGCTTTCTTGATGGAGATTGACATAGGCGCATAGTTGTTGGTGGTGCCAACGATGAGGTTGCACTTCTTGACGATGCCCTTCTCGTCGGTGATGTAGTGATGGGTCAGTGTGCCGCGTGGCGCTTCCACGATACCTACCCCCTCGTCCGGGGTCTCGGTGGGGATGTTGCGCACGTGCGGGTTGGTGATCTCAGGATCGGTTGCCAACTCAACGATGTGCTCAGCGGCGTAGAGCAACTCGATCAGGCGCGCCCAGTGGGTAGCCAGCGTGCCGTGCACCGGCTTGCCGCCCATCGTCTCGTAGAAATGCTCGTAAGCCTCCTGCGCCAGCGGTGTGGCCATGCCATCGGCGGCATTGAGCCGCGAAAGAGGCGTGGCCTGATAGACACCACTGTCCTTGCCACTCACGAACCCCTTCCAGCCCACCTTCTTGAGATAGGGGAACTTGAGGTAGGTCCAAGGCTCGACGTGCTCGGCGATCACGTTCAGGTACTCATCCGGGGCATACTTGACGAACTCGTTCCCTTCGGGGTCCACGACCCGCACCTTGCCGTCGTAGAAGTTGACCTTATTGTTCTCGTCCACCAGCCCCATGTAGTACATCGGCGTGGTGAAGGTGTCGGAGAGGATCATATCCAGGTAAGTCTTGTTCGCCAGCACCACGTCGTGGAACAGTTGCAGGCCGAACTGGCCGAACTCGACCAGGGCGTGCCCCCACTCCTCGATTTGCGCCCGCTCCTCCTCGTTGATGGCCTTGCTCACCCCGCCGGGCAGCGCACCGACCGGGTGGATGGTCTTGCCGCCCAGCATACCCACGATGTCCATGGCCTTCCCACGGCTGCTGATGACCTTGCCGCCGATCTCCAGGCCGACCTTGTGGATCAGCCCTAAGATGTTGCGCTCGGCGGGGGGCGCATCCGGCCCCAGGACGAAGTCGGGAGCGGCCAGGATGTAGAAGTGGACCGTGTGGTCGGCGACGTAGAAGGCGGAGTAAAGGACTTCGCGCAGTTTCCTGCCCGTCGGGGGCACCTCGACGTGGTAGACCGCGTCGCAGGCCT
>CAYNWI010000198.1:0-1884 GCA_964400825.1 uncultured Anaerolineae bacterium
CCCCCAAACTATCAGGATGACCCACGTGGCCAGGCTGATGCCCAATCCCACTTTCCAGGAGAGAGGCTCGAAAACCAGGCGCACCTCGTGGTAGCCCGGCTCCAGGTAGACGGCTCGGAAAGCGTAGTTGGCCCGCAGGATCGGCGTCGGGCGACCGTCCACGTAGGCTCTCCAGCCTGGGTAGTAGACCTCGCTGAGGACGAGATACGCCTCCGCCAACGTCTGGGCCGTGAGGTGGATGGCATTGGGGCCGTAAGCGGTGATGTCCAAAGAATCGGCTTCACCCCCAGCAGGGCCATCCAAAGAATTGCCCCCCTCCACGACCACGTTGGTGGCCGGGTCGAAGCCGGGGTCTTGAATCTGGATGAACGCGCTCTCCTGATCGGACGCGGCCACGGCCTGGTGGACGAGGATGGCCCTCGGTAACGCCTGGGTGTTCAGGTAGACGTTGACCTGCGGGTCGCGGTCGAAGACGGGCACGAACTTGTCCCAGTCCAGGGGCACGTCCTTGTGAGCGATGACGTACTTGGCGTTCACGAAATCATAAAGGCCGGAGGAGCGAAGGCCCCGTAGGCCCACCGCATCCCAGTAACGGTCGTAGTCGGCCAACTGAAGCGGGTTCCAGATGCCCGACACGTCGAAGATGCCGTACAACAGGCTGGCGTCGGGCTGCCAAACGTCCCACACGCCCGTTCCCGTATCAATGCGGTAGTAGCCCGGATCTGATTTGAGAAACTCGATGGCCTCACGGTGCTGGAAGCCCACCGTGGGGTCGTTGTGCTCCAGGTCGGTGTAGGCTCCCAGGCTGAACAGGTCGAGGGCGATCAGGCCCACCGCCAATGAGCCCAGGGCCCGCTGCCCCCAGCGATAGCGGCGCAGGTAGAGAATGACCACGCTGGCAGCCAGGATCAACAGGAAAAAGACCAAACCGTTGACCGCGCTCACCGTCCTTTTATATATCGTCGCGTCTTTGCCCTGCGCGGTCAAGATGGCGTGATAACCCAGAGACAGGCCGACGACCGCTGTGCTCAACCAGAGCCAGGGAGCTACCTTCAACAGGCGGCGGAAAACGGCTCGCATCCTGTGACCCAGGGGTCGCAGGAGAGCATCCAAGCCCAGGGCAGCCAGGGCAGCCAGCGAAAAGTCCAAGAGGTAGATAAAGCGGGCCGGAGCGCGCACTTTGTCGAAGCCGGGCACCAAGTAGAGCCAGCCGTGAAGGATGGCGTAGCCGCCGAAAGCCAAGAGGAGCGAGATAACGGCCAATACCACGAAGAAACGAGTCAGCCTGTCCCGCTTGAGAAGCACGGCCACGGCGGCCAGGATGAGGGGCAGAACGCCGACGTAGCCCACCTCCACCCGATCCCAGGGACCCCAAAAGCCTGCCGGCCCGCGTCCGAAAAAGCCGGGGATGAGCAACCCCACCAGGCCCACCGGCGGCAGGGAATACTGGCTGGCCTCCTGATAGCTCAGCTCGGCCCGCACGGTGTGGCTGGCCATCTCATAGCTGGGGACGAGGGCCAGGGCAGCAGTGCAGAAGGCAACGAGGCAACAGGGCAGTAGGTAACGAGTTAACGAGTAGACGAGAGAACGGAGGAGAGGACCCACCCTCCCCCTGCCCCTCCCTCCGAGGGAGGGGTGAATGCCTGCTCCTGGGAAGAAGGTATACAATGCCAGGGCGAAGGCGATGAACAGCGTGATCTGGATGTGTCCAGCCAGGGTGGCGAGGCCCAGGAAGGCTCCGGCTGCAACGGCCATGCCGGGCCGCTCCTCGGTCATGGCCCGGTGGTAGCAGAGGAAGATGAGGGGAAGCCAGGCAGCGACGGCGATCATGTTCAGGTTGCCGAAGTGGGTGACGAACAGGTCGGAGAACATGAAGGCGACGGC
>CAYNWI010000198.1:1984-5469 GCA_964400825.1 uncultured Anaerolineae bacterium
AGGGGGATGATGCCTCGCCTGAGACTGCGGGCCGCGAAGTGGTAGAGAGGATAGAGGAAGGAGACCAGATCACCGCCCCCGGCGGGCATCCAGGTCTCGGCCGTGAAGAACAGTTGCCAGAAGAAGCCGATGGTGGCTAAAGCGATGACGCCCAGAGCCAACACATCGCGATGGTAGTCCCGCGCCAGCCGTCCCCGCCGGTGAAGCCAACGAGTTATAGCACAGGCTGACAGCCACAAGCCGAAGAGCCCTGGCAGCCAGCCTCCTGGCAAAAGCAAGATACCCCCCTCAAAGTCCAAAGCTCAAAATTCAAAGCTCAAAGCTCGGGCGTCTCTCCAGCCAGGATTTCGGCCAACTGCTTCCGCTGGCTACCGGATATGGGCCTCTCTTTGCTCAGGTTCCGCAGGAGAGACTTGAATTGTTTGCCATCCAACACGGGGACAGTGGGGTTCTCTATCTCAAGATCCACCTCGGGATTGGTAAACACGATCACCCCCTCGACGGGCACCTCCCACTTGCTCACTTGCTCACTTGCCCACTTGCTCAGCCGTTCGACCTCGGCTCGCGCCTCCTTTGTCGGGTTGCCCAGTCCTTCCTGCCCAAAGAAGCGCAATATCCCCTGCCTCCAACCTGCCTCGTGGTGCCACTTCTCGCCCTCGCAGCGGACCTTGCCCCTTTGCTGCTTGGGGTTGATAACGCAGAGGCCAAAGGGAGTCAGCAGAACGTGAGGAGCCCGCAGGACGTAGTTGTAGAGGTAATAGCGGTCATCGAAGCCCTTCAAGACCTTTTCCAGTGTCTGATCGGCCCGCGGCTCCTTGACCCAGCGGTTGGCATGGTAGAGGCCGACCTGGGAGAGCACAAAGCCCACGAAGAGGCAGCCAAACGATGCCAGCAACCACTGGGGGAAAAGAGAGGCAACCAGCCCCAGGATCAATACGGCCAACCCGGCGAAGCTGGCCCCACGCCCCAATCTGGCTCTGTTCTTGATCAATTTCTCGTTGGTGACAACTTGCATTTTCTTCCTTTCGAGTCTATTTGTCATTGCGAGCGCAGCGAAGCAATCCCCATCCCGCGAATTGGGGATTGCTTCGGCGCAAACAGCGCGCCCCGCAATGACACCTAGAGTTTCTCGGCTAATGAGTGGCGCTAACGCGCCATCGAGCGGCTCGCAATGACAGGGAGGGTAATTGCGCCTAAAGTTTGAACTTTGAACTTTGAACTTCTTTATCCCGTGTACCTGCCATACACCGTGCACGCATTCTGCCCCCCCAGGCCGAAGGAGTTGCAGATGGCGATGTCCACCTGAGCCTTACGGGCCACGTTGGGGACGTAGTCCAGGTCGCAATCGGGGTCGGGGGTCTCCAGGTTGATGGTGGGATGGATGATGTTGTCCCGAATGGTGAGGATGCAGGCGATGGACTCCACCGCTCCCGCCGCACCCCACAGGTGACCGATCATGGACTTGGAGGAGCTGATGGGCACGCGGTAGGCATAGTCGCCAAAGACTTTCTTGATGGTCAGGGTCTCCGAAACGTCGCCCAGGGGGGTGCCGGTGCCGTGGGCGTTGATGTAGTCTACTTCGCTGGGTTCCACCCCCGCGTCTTCCAGCGCCCAGCGCACGGCTCGCGCTGCCCCCAATCCCTCGGGATCCGGTGCGATGAGATGATAAGCATCATTGGAAGCACCAGTGCCCAGCACCTCGGCGTAGATGCGAGCCCCTCGCTCCAGGGCGTGCTCCAGGCTCTCCAGGATCACGATGCCGCTCCCCTCGCCGCCGACGAAGCCATCGCGATCCTTGTCGAAGGGGCGACAGGCCCGCTCCGGCTCGTCGTTGCGGGTGGAGTAGGCTCGATTAGCGCAGAAGACGGCCAGGGCCAGTTCACAAACACCACCCTCCGTCCCACCGGCCACCATGACCCTGGCCTTCCCCAGGCGGATGACATCTGCCGCCTCGCCGATGGCCTGTGTGCCAGAGGCGCAGGCAGTAGAGATGGTCAAACTGTAACCCTTGATGCCATAGGTGTAAGCCACCTGGAAAGCAGCCAGGTTGGGAGGCATCATCACCACAAAGAAGGGCGAAATGCGCGCGCCACCGCGCTCGAACATGATCCGACAGGTCTTCTCCGTCTCGTCTATGGCCCCAATGGCGTTGCCCAGGAGCACGCCCACTTCCTCAGTGTTTTCCTCGCCAATAACGAGACCCGCATCCTCCAGAGCCATCCCGGCCGCGGCCACGGCGAACTGGCTGAAGCGGGCCATGCGCTTCGCATTTTTGTGATCCATGAAGTCTCCCGGCTTGAACCCCTTCACCTCGCCCAGGATCTGGGTGGGATAGTCACTGGGATCGAAGTGGGTGACGCGGCCTATGCCGCTTCGACCGGCGACGAGCCCCTGCCAGGTCTCCTCCACACTCAACCCTAGAGGCGTGATAGCTCCCAAACCGGTGACGACCACTCTCTCTTTAACACTGCGTTCTCTTGGCATATCAAACCCTCCTACAGATTTTGCAGACCCTCTTTGATAGCAGCCAGCATCCCTCCCTCCACCGCCCGTTTGGCCACCCGCACGGCGTTCTTGACCGCTTTGGCGTTGGAGCGTCCGTGGCCGACGATCACCACCCCGTCCACTCCCAGCAGGGGCGCGCCGCCGAACTCCGCGTAGTCAAGGCGCTTCTTGACCTGGTCGAAGGCAGGCCTGGAGAGCAAAGCACCAACAGTGGCCAGAGGACTCTTCTTGACCTCTTCTTTGATGATGCCCAGGAGCGATGCCGCCAGCCCCTCGGAGAGCTTGCCGATCACGTTGCCGGTGAAGCCGTCGGTGACCACCACGTCGGCCATTCCCGCCGGGATGTCCTTGCCCTCCACGTTGCCGATGAAGTTGAGGCCGCTCTCCTTGAGCAACTGGTAGGCCTCCTGTACCAGGATGCTCCCCTTACCCTCCTCTTCGCCGTTGGAGACGATGCCCACCCGAGGGTTAGCGATCCCCAACACCCTTTCGGCGTAGGCCACGCCCATGTGGGCAAACTGGAGCAGGTACTCCGGCTTGCAGTCAGTGTTAGCCCCCACGTCCAGCATGAAGCAGAGGCCCGGTGTGGTGGGGTAAATGGTGGAGAGGGCTGGCCGCTTGATGCCTCGGATACGGCCCAGGCCGAAGAGGGCCGCCGCCAGCGCGCCGCCGGAGTTGCCCATGGTGACAAAGGCCTCCGCCTCGCCCCGCTTCACCAGGTCTATACCGACCACCATCGAGGAGTCCTTTTTGGCCTTGACCGCCGCCGCAGGGTGCTCGTCCATTTCGATGACCTGGCTGGCATGGACGATGGGCAAACTGAGGCCGGACGTGTCATACCTGGCTAACTCCTGTTGCACATCCTCCTCTCGGCCGACCAGGATCACCTCGATCCCGAACTCGCGTGCCGCCCACACCCCGCCCTCCACGGCCACCGGCGGCGCGTGGTCGCCGCCCATAGCATCCAGTACGATTTTCAT
>CAYNWI010000199.1:0-1993 GCA_964400825.1 uncultured Anaerolineae bacterium
ACACCGTGACCGACCCTCGCGTGATTCTACTGGCCTGTGCGCTGATCCTGCTCGCGGGAGGCCTGCTCCTGCTCAGACGGGCTCGCCGCCTGCGCGCACAGACGGGATTGCCGCAGGGTCAGGTGATCTACGCTGACACCGGGGCCTGGAATCGCTGTGAGAAGCCTCTCTTCTCCCGCCGCTATCTCCTGACGGGCAAGCCCGATTATCTCGTTGATGACGGAAGGACGAAAATCCCGGTTGAGGTCAAATCCACCGTTTGTCCGCCGAGCCCCTATCGCTCCCACGTCCTCCAACTGGCTGCCTATTGCCTGCTGGTGGAGGAAGAGTTCGGGCAGCCCCCGCCCTATGGCATCATCAAATACCGCGATCAGACCTACGCCGTCGAGTACACCGCCCAGTTGCGGGCTGAGTTGCTAGGCGTCCTGGACGAGATGCGCCAGTACCTGGCCGCCGACGACGTGGCTCCCAGCCATGCCAACCCCAACCGCTGCCAGAGCTGCGGTTATCGAGACGAATGTGGGGAGAGGTTAGCATGAAAGAAGGAAATAGGATATAATACTACAAATCCCAAATCTCAAAGTTCTAGGGGAGAGGAGGTTAACTTTGGCCCTATACAGCGCACCGCGGGGCACACAAGATATTTTACCTGACGATCAACCCTACTGGCGCTACATCCAGGAGTGCATCCACGGCATCGCTCAGCTTTACGGCTATCAGCAGTTGGACACGCCCATCTTTGAAGCGACGCCGCTCTTCGAGCACGGCGTGGGGGAGACCACGGACATCGTGGAGAAGGAGATGTACTCCTTCCTCGACAAGGGTGGGGATTCCATCACCTTGCGCCCGGAGTTCACGGCCGGGGTGGTGCGGGCCTATCTTGAGCACGGCATGCACGTTCGCCCCCAACCGGTTAAGGTTTACTCCCTCGGCCCCGTTTTCCGCTACGAGCGACCCCAGGCCGGACGCTACCGCCAGCACACCCAGTTCAACGTCGAGGCCATCGGCGAGCAGGATCCGGCAGTGGACCTGGAGGTCATGTCCGTGGCCTGGCACCTCTACGAGCACCTGGGCTTCAAAGGGCTTTCTTTTCAGCTCAATAGCATCGGCTGCCCCCAGTGCCGCCCTAATTTTCTGAAAGTGCTGGTTGAGTACTACCGGGGTCATCTGGACGATATCTGTGATGATTGTCGGCGGCGATTGGAACGCAACCCCCTGCGCCTGCTGGACTGCAAGACCGAGAGTTGTCAGCCCATCATTGATGCTGCCCCCAGCATGAGGGAGCACCTGTGCGACGAGTGTGCCGAGCACTTCGAGGCCCTGCTGGGCTATCTCGATTCCCTGGGCCGGCCCTACACCCTCAGCCACCGGCTGGTGCGCGGCCTGGACTATTACACCAAGACCGTCTTCGAGGTGTGGGCCGAGGGCATCGGCGCGCAGAACGCCGTGTGCGGCGGCGGGCGCTACGATGGCCTGGCCGAGGTGCTGGGCGGGCCGCCTACACCGGGCGTCGGCTTCGCCTCAGGCCTGGAGCGCGTAGTCTTGACCATGAAACAGCAAGGGGTGCAGGTGCCGACTCTGCCCTCACCTCAGGTGTTGATCGCCTACCTGGGCGAACAGGCCAAGCTGATCGGGGTGAAACTGGCAGGGGATTTGCGGGCTGCCGGCATCGGCGCCCTCACCTCCTTCGGCGATCGCAGCCTCAAGGCCCAGTTGCGGCAGGCCGACAAAGAGGGCATGGCCTTCGCCCTGATCGTCGGCGAGAGGGAGGCTGAGGCCGGCCAGGTGGCCGTGCGCGATATGGCCCAGGGCGAGCAGCATTCCGTCGCTCTGGAAGAGGTGACAACCTGGCTGAGCCAACGGCTTGGAGGATCCCCCTCCCTGGCAGGGAGGGGTTAGGGGAGGGTGGAATCTGCTCTGAGGTCGCCAGTCCCGGGGGGGGGCGGGGCCCCGCCCGGGGGGGGGGGGGGGGGGGGGGGGGGTTGGGTGTTAT
>CAYNWI010000199.1:2003-5442 GCA_964400825.1 uncultured Anaerolineae bacterium
CTGCAAGTGGTCAAACCCGGGCTGACCCAAGGGCTGGGAGGACCCCCCCCCCGGGCTGGGTGGGGTTTGGGGAGGGTGGAATCTGCTCTGAGGTCGCCAGTCCCACCCCCTCCCAGCCTCCCCCTGCGAGGGGGAGGAGTCAATGGAGCATAATCAGTGAAAAATGTCGGTTTACTACACCATCCCAAGCTGCCTGAATCGCTGGTCTTAGCCCAGGAGATGGCTCGTTATCTGGAGAAAAGAGGTGTCTCCTCCTGGCTGTGCTCGGCCTGGGACGAGGACGAGGTTGCCTGTCACGTGGGTGACTTCGATCTCTTGATCACTTTAGGAGGCGATGGCACTATCCTGCGGGCAGCGCGGATAGCTGCCGAACATTCCATCCCTATCCTGGGTCTCAACCTGGGGCGGGTGGGCTTTCTGGCCGAGATGGAACGCGAGGACTGGCCTGATAAGCTCTCCCTCATCCTGGAGGGCAAATACTGGCTTGAGGAGCGCATGATGCTCCAGGCTGAACTGCGGCGGCAAGGGAACGCTACATCCTGGGCCGGTGAGGCTCTCAACGAGTTCGTGGTCGGACGGGGCACTCTGGCTCGCATAGTTCGCCTGACCACCTACATTGACGGCGAGTATCTAACCACCTACGCCGCCGACGGGCTAATCGTGGCCACCGCCACCGGCTCCACAGCCTATGCCCTGGCGGTGGGAGGGCCTATCCTGCCCCCTGAGCTGAACAACATCCTGCTCATACCCATCGCTCCCCACCTGTGCCTGGATCGGGCGGTCGTTCTATCCCAGGGAGCGCGGGTCGAGGTGCAGGTCTCCACTGACCACCGGGCTATCCTCACCGTTGACGGCCAGTTCGACGTGGAGCTAAGGGACGCCGATAGGGTGGTGATCATGGCCAACCCCCACACTTGTCGCTTCATCAGAACTCAGGACAAAGTCTATTTCTATCGAACGCTAGTGGAGAGATTGCGATGAGTCACACTTGGACAGCTCAGAATAAATAGAAAGGGAGATCATATATGAAAAAATTGCGCTGGTTCGATTACATCACTATCAACATCTATTGGCTGGGACTCACAACACTCTCGCAGACGATAACCCCGCTGGTGTTTCCGCTGCTGGTCCAGAAGTTTGTGGGCGAGGCGGGGAAAGGGACATTTTTCGGCACCCTCCGCCTCTGGACACTGATGGCCGCCCTGCTGCTACAAGCACTGATGGGAACGCTTTCCGATCGCAGCACCCTCCGCTGGGGCCGGCGACGTCCTTTCATCTTCCTGGGCACGTTAGTAGGCCTGGTCTTCATCGCTGCCATTGGCTTCTCCGCCAGCCTGGAGGGGATGACGGGCTATTGGTTCCTGTTCGCCATGGCGATCCTGCTCCAGGCCTCCTCCAACACCGCCCACGGGGCAGTGCAGGGCCTCATCCCCGACCTGGTGCCCGAAAACCAGCGCGGCCGCTTCTCCGGCGTCAAAGCGGTGTTTGAGATCCCCGTCCCCGTGATTCTGGTCGCCTTTTTGGTGGGGCCCCTCATCGCTGCGGGGAACATGTGGGGCGGCATCCTGGTGGCGATGAGCATCCTCACGTTGACCATGCTCATCACGATGCTGGTACGCGAGGAGCCATTGAAGGAATCTCCCCCACTGGACTGGATGCCTTTCCTGCGCTTGCTGTTGATGACTGGGCTCTTCACAGCCATCATTCTTGGCATGAGGGAGGTCGTCAAAGGCGTGGGGCGCCTGATGGAAGGGGTCAGTTCTACGACTGTGTTGGTCGTTACCATGGGGGCAGTTGGCCTGGCGGCGATGGCCATTGCGGTGACGTTGGGGGTATGGGCCAGCGTCCGCACCAGCATCGGCAGAGCGGCGCGCTCTAGCCCCTCTTTCACCTGGTGGGTCGTCAACCGGCTGGCCTTCCTGGTGGGGACGACCAACCTGTCGGGTTTCGCCGTGTACTTCCTCCAGGGACGACTGGGATACGCAGAGGAGCAGGCGGCCGCCCCGGCCAGCCAGTTGATGATGGTGGTAGGGCTTTTCATCCTGGTTTCTGCCCTGCCCAGCGGCTGGCTCTCCGACAAGTTCGGCCACAAGCGGCTGGTCGCCATCAGCGGCGTTGTGGCGACCCTGGGCACCCTGATCCTTCTGGTTGCCCCCAGCCTCACTACCCTCTACATTGGCGGCTGCTTGGTCGGCGTCGCTGCGGGCCTGTTCTTCACCGCCAACTGGGCGCTAGGCACCGACCTGGTGCCCAAGGAGGAAGCGGGCCGCTACCTGGGCATCTCTAACCTGGCCGGAGCGGGGGCTGGCGCCGTCGGTGCTTACATTGGCGGCCCCATTGCTGACTATTTCACGGTCCACGTGCCGGACCAGCCGGGGCTGGGGTACGTACTCCTCTTCGCCATCTACGGCGCGCTATTCCTGCTCTCTGTCGTCACCCTGCTCAAGGTTCGGCCAGCGCTCGGCGAGGAAGGGGCCTAGGTGGTCCAGCGAGGTCTTGGCCTCCTCGATGGTCAGCTCGAAGATGATGGGGCCCTCGAATCCGGCCTCATCGAGGGTGTCGAGCAGGAAGTCGAGCGGCAGGTCGCCCTCGCCCAACGGCAGGTGGTCGCCCCGGCGGAAGGTCCCGTCCGGCTGGGGGTGGTAGTAGCCGTCGTGGAGGTGCACCTCGGCCAGGCGCGGCAGGGCCCTCTGAAGAGCTTCCTCGAAGGCCACGGGGCCGGGGTACTTCGCCAGCACGTGGCCGGTGTCGAGGCAGAGTGAGAGATCGAGCTCCTCGGCCAGGGCCAGGGTGAGGTCGAAGGGGAACTCGATGGTCTCCACGGCGATGACCCGCGAGGGAAGTTGGGTGCGGCGGAGCAGTTCCTCGACGCTGTGGGCCGCGTGGCGCTGGAATATGCCGGTCACCAGCGGACGCGCCTCGTCCGGTATGGCGGCCATGGTGGAGAACTCCGCCGCCAGCGCGCCGGTGGCGTGGAGCACGTAGGCTTCGGGCTCCAGGGGCGACAGGCGCAGCACGGCGTCCACCAGGGTTTCCACCGAGCCCTGGCGCACCCACTGCACGGGAGTAGAGGGCTCCACCGACCAAAGGGGCAGGTGGACGGTGTAGCTCAGCCCTCGCGATTCTTTGAGGGCCCGCAGTCGCTGGACGGTCGGCACCCCGAAGCTATCGGGGAAAAACACGTTCAGGTCGGTGTTGAGCTCGATGAGGGTGAAGCCGAGGTCGGCGATGCGCTCGACTAGCGTGGCTGCATCCACGGAAGGCGGGGCGAATGGGGTGCCGCCTTTCTGCCGGGCCAATGCCGGCATTGCCATTTCGATCATCAGCGAGCGTTGTAGCATTTCAATTCCAAAGTGTAGCATGGTTGTTCCTCCTTGTAGTTTGGATATTGGAAGTTGGATACTGGAAGCTGGAAGGTTTCCAATCTCTAACCGCCAAC
>CAYNWI010000200.1:0-5430 GCA_964400825.1 uncultured Anaerolineae bacterium
GAGTCGGGAAAGCTCATCAACGAACTTCTCCGGAAAGGAATCGTCCATCACGAGGCTGAGCTCTGTTCGAGGAGCGCGGTATAGTTCATCAAAGGCCAACTGTCGGGCCTCTCGAACGACATGATTCGCCGGAGATTCAACTCTTTCAGTCATTACCGGGTTCCTTTGTGTATCTACCAAAAGGATACACCCACTTCCGGTTCTTGTCAAAAGGGATTGCCCAGGCAGGTGCATTTGAAACCTATCTGAACAGCGCGGCTGCTTGTTTTGACAAAAATCCAGTTTGCTGGTATAATTACCACCGTTGGTTAAGTCAATCGGTTTGGCATCGCTCACCGCTCCGATTCACGCAATCGGAGCGGTTTTTTTGTGACAACCCAACCCAAGCCCGTAGGTCAAACACCTGCGTGAATCAAGTAGTATCAAAGGAGTTTCGTGCATTTCACAGAGTTAGATTTAAGCAAGCCTTTACCAGAGACAATCAGCGCCTTGGGATATGAGGAAACGACCCCTATCCAGACCCAGGCCATCCCGCCTGGTTTGCAGAGACGCGACATCGTCGGTTGCGCCCAGACAGGCACCGGTAAGACGTTGGCCTTTCTTCTGCCAGCGTTGGACCGCTTGCTACGGGATCAAGCCAAGACCAAGAATCCCCGAGTCGTGGTCCTGGAGCCAACCCGTGAGTTGGCCATCCAGGTCGCCGGGGAAACCCGGAAACTGGCCGCCCGCACCTCACTACGCAGCGTTTCCGTATATGGCGGAGCCGGAATGAAAAAGCAAACCGACAAACTACGCCGGGGCGTCGACATAGTTGTCGCCACACCAGGTCGCCTGATGGATCACATGCGCCGCAAGAACGTGAACTTCAGCGACTTGCAGATTCTGGTGTTAGACGAGGCCGACCGGATGCTGGATATGGGCTTTCTGCCCGACATCAAACAGATCATCAGCCGCATGCCCCGTCAGCGCCAAACCATGCTCTTCTCGGCCACGATACCTCCGACGATTTCGGCTCTCGCTCGTCAGTTTCTGCGCGACCCGGTGAGTATCGAGATAGATCTGGCCCGTCCTCCCGAGGCGATCGAACAGGCTCTCTACCCGGTACCCAAACACCTCAAGATTCAACTTCTGGTGACTATGCTCGAGAAGATGGAAATCAGCAGCATGCTGGTCTTCACCAGGACCAAGCAACAAGCCGACATTGTAACCCGGCAACTGCGCGAGGCCAGGATCGCCGTGGCTTGCATTCACGGGGATTTCAAGCAGCGGGACCGGATATCTGCGCTGGAAGGGTTCCGGTCGGGCAAGCACCGAGTCCTGGTCGCCACCAACATCGCCGCGCGTGGCTTGGACGTAGAGGGGATCTCACACGTGATCAACTACGATGTGCCGGAACATCCTGAGGATTACGTGCACCGCATCGGGCGCACCGCCCGATACGATGCTGATGGCGACGCCATCACGCTCGTCACCCCTGACGACGAGGCGCTGGTTTATCGGATCGAGTACCTGTTGGGCCGCAAGATCGAGCGCAAGACCTTGCTGGGGTTCGATTACGACGTGCCAACACCCTCGTGGGCCAGGCCCTCAGCCAAGGCGCTGCTGCAGCGGGCCTCTCAATCGCAAAGCCTGGCCGACCGCTGGCGATCCATGTGTTAGAGGCGTCGAGAGCCCCCCTTGCAACGGACAGCCGCCAGGCTGTCCGCTCAGCTCACCTTCTCCACGGTGAGAAGAAAGTTCACGCAGGTGGCAGGAAAGACAGATCTCAGGTAGTCAACGATATACCCTCTGAAGCCCATATCGCACGCCCAACTTGCAGATCCAGCAAACAGACCAAGGAAAGCCACGTCCAAGAAAACCAGTTTGAGTGCTGTGGGCTTGAGAAAGCTACCCCGCTCGCGTTCTCGTCTCCCGTCGTGCCCGTTCGACCCTCTCATTGTTGCACGCAATGCCACGCCGCCTAATAAGTCATATCGCCACCTGGGCTGATCTCGTACCAGATGTTCGACTGGAAGCCTTGCGCGTCCGGCTCGACGATCTGTTTGACGATCTCAGGCGCACCATTCGTGCAGCGCCATTCGTAGACCGTCGCGCGGCCTGTGACGTAGGCTGGAATAAAATCGGAGGTTGGATTCGCCTTGCAGAAATCCGCCATGTCGGGTGTGGGGGTGCGGCTGGTGTCTGCCTTCTCTGTGCAGGGCAAATTGGCGCCGACGAAGCAAGCCCAGACCTTGCCGTCCATGCAGCGCCAGAAGGTCCCTGCAACGAACGGTTCCATTGGGGCGTCGCTGGGCGTCTCCAACACTTTCCTCAGACCGTTGACGACCGCCTCGGGCGTCTCGGGGCCGGTATATCGTGCGTCTGGTGTATCCATAGTGCCCACTGCCGCGCAATAAGCGAAGGGATCCGTGAACTGGCCTTGCTCCGTTGCCGGGCTCGGGCTGGCAACAGCAGTGGGGACGGCAGTGGCTTGTGGCGCACCACAGGCTGATAATAAGAGGGCTGCGAGTGACGTAGAACCGATCACCCATTTCAGCAACTTTCGGTAGTTCATTGTCGTTACCTCCTTCTGTGTGATTAAAGCAACGTTTGCCTTTGAAGATGGGGAGTTCGCTAAGGGTTGCCCAGGAATGAGGATACACCCACTTTTGGTTTTTGTCAACAGGGATTGCCCAGGCTTCGCCCTGAGGCTCTGCCCGAAGGATCAAAACTCGATCACAAACTCCCCATCCTGGTACAGCAGCTCGTCGTCCACCCAAATCTCACCCCCGGCGCGCATGTCGCAGATCATGTCCCAGTGGATGGTTGATATGTTCTTTCCACCAGTTTCGGGATAGCTTCGGCCCAGCGCCATGTGAAAGCTGCCGTTGATCTTCTCGTCGAACAGAATCTGCCGCGTGAAACGGGTGATGCCTTTGTTGGTGCCGATGGCGAACTCCCCCACGTACCGCGAGCCCTGGTCGGTGTCGAGCATCTGGAGCAGGAAGTCCTCGTTCTTCTCCGCACTGGCCTTCACCACCTTGCCACCCTCGAACCACAGCCGAACACCGGCCACCTCTCGCCCCCCGTAGATCGCTGGATACGAGAAGTAGACGCGCCCCTCGACGCTGTCCTCCACCGGCCCGGTGAAGACCTCGCCACTGGGCATGTTGTGCTTGCCGTCGCTGTTGATGAACGTGCGCCCGGCGATGCTCAGGCGCAGCTCTGTCTCTGGGCCGACGATGCGCACTCGCTCCTTGCCTTCCAGCCAGTCCACGATCTTCTGCTGCCAGGCCGAGAAGCGACGCCAGTGGCCCACCGGGTCATCCATGTCCGGCAGGCAGGCGCCGTAGACGAAGTCCTCGTACTCGCTCAGGCTCATCTCGGCGTCTTGAGCGTGGGCGTTGGTCGGGAACAGCGTGCCGACCCAGCGCAGCTCACCGGCCGCGGCGCGCCGCATGTAGGTTTCCATGATCTCCGCTTGCGACTGGTTTCTCAAGACCATCTTGGCCGGGTCTACGTTGCTCAGGGCCTTGGTGTTGGCCGCGCCTCCGATGCCGATAGAGACGTCGTAGGTTTCGATGGCCAATTTGAGCGGCTCGGGCACGTGCTGCAATTGCTCGTCCGAAGCGTAGCGGTAGAACAGTTCCTCCGTCTCAGGCAGATCAACCACCATCAGCGGATGCCCTCCCGCCTGTAGCACGTGGGCATAAACTGCCTGGAGCAAGGGGCTGCCAGGAGTATCTCCCTGCACCAGCACCTTGTCACCCGGCTGCACCGCAACCGAGTAGTTGACCAATACGTCGGCCAGTTTATCAACTCGTGGGTCTGTCATTGTTTGTTCCTCCTTAGTTGGGGTGATAGATTGATTATGAACCCGCGAATTCTTCAGGTACCTGAAAAGACTTCCGAAGTCTGAAGGCACGTGACCGTGCTTCAACCGTAGAGTGCCGCGTTGAGTAACTCCTCAATGTTGGAAAAGCGCGATATATAGTCGGTATGAGCGCAGCGAATCACCTCATAAGCCTCCTCTCGGTCGTACACGCCGACAATCTCACAGGCAGCTCCCCCACTGTCGGGTGCATTCTTGTAGGTCAAGAAGTAGTGCCTGAGTCGGTCAATCACTGCTCGTGGGCAGTCCACTATGTCCGTCCATCCGCCGAACACGGCGTCTCCCTTCATCACGGCAATGATCTTGTCGTCAGCTTCGTTGCCGTCGAGCATCCGTAGCCCTCCAATCGGCAGGGCTTGGAGAAGGATGTCGCCTCGCGTGATTTCCTTTTCTGATAGAACACAGATGTCCAGTGGATCTTCGTCGCCCACGATTCCCAGCCGCCCTGTCCGCTCCATGAAGAGTGACGCAGTTTTTTCGCTGCATAGCGTCTGCGGCACCAGCCCGTACAGCGTCGGACAGATGTTGGAGTAGGCTTGTGGCCGGTCTATTTGGAGATGGCCGCTTTGTTTGTCCATTTCGTACTTGATGGTGTCTTTCGGCACTAACTCAATGTAAGCTGTCACTATCCTGGGTTGTGCGTCGCCTATCGGTACCCCGTGCCAGGGATGTGCTTTGAACAGAACCCCCAGGAGCTTCCAGATGGGGGTCGTTGGTGTACTCATGGCAACTCCACCTCCTCACTTCCCCCTCATTCGTTCCAGGATCGCCATCAGCTTCTCATCGCCGCCGGCCGGGGGCTGCCAGTCCACCTGGATCACCGGCGCACCCTGGGCCATCAGGCTGTCGGTGAAGGACTCCAGGCCCGCGTTGATGGCGGCCAGGGGTTGGTGCAGCATGGCCAGGGCTACGGGTTTCAGGGTTCGAGTTTCGGGTTTCGGGTTGAGGGACCGGAGCAGGCGGCCGACGTAGCGGACGGCGGCTTCATTGCTGGTTTCCACTCGCGCTCCCGCCGTTTCAAGTTGCTGAACCTGAGCATTGAAGTCCTGCGGATCCTCGTCGGTGCCGACTACGACGGCGATTACCTCCAGGTGTCGCCCGGCGTGTTCCGCCTCCGCGCGCGCTCTGGCGATGGCGGGGGCCAGTTCGCTGGCCGGGTCGGGGTGAGCACCGTAGCCCAGCACTACGTCCAGCAAAATCACAGCAACCTCCGGATCGCCGGCTTCTTGTTGCAGCCGCCGGATGCGGAGGTCGTTGTCCATCATGGGGTGCAGGCGGCCCACGGTGAATTCGTCCTCGCCCAGGTCAACGATGGTGTGCTCCTGGCTCACCAACGAGTTGGCCAGGCGATAGTCTTTGTCGAGCGGGGCGTTGGAGTAGACCGCTGGCAGATAGTCTTGCAGGATGAGTAGAGCTTCGTAGGCTAAGGTGCCGCCGGAGAAGAGACCACGCAGGTAGCGCTGCCCTGGCGCAAACCGTCCTCTGTCCCTCGTTTCTTCTCCCTCATTCCTCGTTACTCGTTCCTCATCCCTCGCCAACCGCACCGCCAGCTCGGCGGC
>CAYNWI010000201.1:0-5419 GCA_964400825.1 uncultured Anaerolineae bacterium
TCTGGGCCTGGGATGGGTGAAGGGGTTTCCCCGCTGGTCTTTTCCTTATTGGGGGATGGCTTTGGCACTTTCCAGGTTGTTCTTCGATCAATGGGGCTGGCGGGCAGGGATACCGCTGGTGTTGGTGGCAGTGATCGCCTCGTTGCTGGCCCGAGGGGTGCGGCCCCTGCGCCAACTCGTTGCGGGCGTGTGGCACGACTGGACGCGGCTCTCTTTTGCTTTCTACGGCACTCTGCCCCTGGCGTTGGCGATAGCCTTTGATGAGGTCTCAGGGGAAGGGCCTGTGGTCGTGTTGTCGGTAGCCCTGGCATTGGGTGCGCTGGCTTATATGCGCAGTACCAGAATCTGGCAACGGGCGTTGGCCTTGTTCGGCAGCTTTACCCTTATCTGGGCGGCAGCGACGGTGTGTTTAGCGAATTATTGGGGGGGACGGCAAGAGCCGTGGATGCCGAGACCGGGTGACTGGTCCAGGACCGTGCAGTGGATGACCAAAGAAGGCAGGGGCCTGGCCGGGCTATTGCTGGCCCCAGCGCTGTTGGGTCTTCTGCGCGTTTCCCTCAAGTCCATTCGCTCCTGGCGGGCTGCGTACACGGGTCGAGTCGCCAAGCGGCCTCTCATTCGCCTAGTACTGGGTGCAGCCGCGCTGATTGTGTTGGCTGGCGTTGTCATTCTGAGCAGGCGTCCATTGGAAAAGCCACGCTACGATAGCGTATCGCCCCTCCCCCTGGACAAGGCGATGGATGTGGTGCAGGCGCTTTCATGGGGCGAGGTGCAGCAAGAGCGGCCAGCCCCGGCCGATACGATGTTTGCCACCACCGGCCGACGGCTCTACGTCATCGGCGACATTGACGGCGACTTTCGGCCGCGTTCCAACCCCTATGACCTGGCGGCCTTCGGCGGGCCGCGCGCGGACGATCCCCTGGGCGGCGAGTTGGGCGGCGTGTGGGCGCAGCCGGTGAAGGCGCTGGACGGCTACGCTTTCGTCGTCGAAGTGGACGGGGAGCGCCGGCCCTTGCTCGACGCCGACCGCTTCGCCCAAACCTTCGCCGACGTGCGGTTCGACTACCAAAAGGAACCACTCAAGGCCACCCGGCGCGATTTCGTCCCCCAAGACCGCCCCGCGCTCTTTACGACGCTGACTCTGCAAAACACTGGAAACGAGCCGCTGGACGTGCGCCTAGTCTTTTCTATCTACTTCGACCTGGAGGACGCCTGGCTCACCTCACTGGCCGACAGGCGCAACACGGGCGAAACGGTCCGGGTGGATGGTGAGCACCTCATTGCCCAGGCCGAAAGCGCGCCCGATGCCTGGGCGGTGGCCGTCTCGGCGGCGAGAATCCGCCAGAGCAGGCCCAGGTCACGAGTGGGCCAGACGGTCAGCAGGTGGGGCAACTGGAATACACCGCCCATCTGGCGCCGGGCGCGGAGCAATCCTGGACCTTTGCCGTCGTCGTCGAGACCAAGTCCGGCCCAGAGGTAGCCTTGCAGCACCTGGACGAGTGGCTGCCCCAACGCGAGGCGCTTTCTGGCCGAAAAGCAGTCGCTCTACGGCGCGCTTCTAACGGCCGGCCCCCGCTTTCACAGTCCAGATGCCGGTTTCGACGCCGCGTTCGACATCGCCCGCGCCAACGCGCAAATGCTGGAAGCCGAGTCCCCGGCCCTGGGCCGCTACTTTTACGCCGGCCTGGAGACCTTCCCCTATTGGTTCAGCAACGATCTGGCCTACGGCGCAAGCGGCCTGACCCTGGCCGGTTTCGGGCCCACAGTGGCCGCCCACCTGCGCACTGGCGCGGCCCAGGCCGTGGCATACGGCGGTCAGGTTCCGCACCAGCTTTCCCCGGCTGGCTCGCTCATCGCGGCGGGCAACGTGCAGGAGACGCCCCAGTTCGTCAGCGCGGCCTGGGATTACTACCGTTGGACGGGCGACAGCGCGTTCCTGGCGGACGTCTATCCCATCGCGGTCGAGGGGGTATTCGGGTATAATCTGGACCGCGCCGACCAGGACAACGACAGCTATCCGGAGGGCGCGGGGATGGTGGAGCGGGCGGGTATGGGACCAGAGAAGCTGGACGCCGCCTGTTACCTATGGGAGGCCCTGGGCAACCTGGCACAGATGGCCGAAGTCCTGGGCGATGTGGACACGGCCGGCCGTGCCCAGGCTGCGGCCGACGCTCTGCAAGCCAGTTTCGACGCCGATTGGTGGCTGCCTGAGGAGGAGGTCTACGCCAACTCCCTGCTGCGCTACAAAGACAAGCCTCGCCACGACGGTCACTGGACGGTGGCCGTGCCGCTGGAGGTCGGCATCGCCACGGCCGAGCACGGACGCCTCTCGCTGGCCCGCATCCAGCGCGACTACCTGAACGAGTGGGGCCTGGTGCACACGCGCGGGGACGACGAGCGGGTGTGGACCCTGCCCACCGCCACCCTCAGCCGGGGCGCCTATCGCTACGGCGATCCGGAGCTGGGACTGGAGATGCTGCAACACCTGGCCCAAACGTTGGACCACGGCAGCATCGGCCTGTTTCACGAGCTCATTCCAGAAGGATTCTCCTTCTTGCAATTATGGTCGGGGGCGACCTTTGCGCGTGGTGTGGTGGAAGACCTGATGGGCATCGCCGTGCGAGCCGACTTGCACGCCGTGACCCTCGCGCCGCAGTTGGCAGCCGCGTGGGACTTCGCCGAGCTGGAGAACCTGCGCTTTGGGGAACACGCCATCACCATCCGCGCCACCCACACCGGCGTCACCGTGACTCACACCAGCGGCCCGGTGCCTCTGTCTATCACCTATCGCGCTCCGGACGGCAGGGAGACAGCCTTCAGCCTGGAGCCGGGCGAGACATTCGCAAGAGTTGATGATTGAAGGAGACCTGAAACGTGAAAAATGACCAGCACCTTCGTTGGTGGCAGCGCGGCGTGATCTATCAGATCTACCCGCGCAGCTTCAAAGATACGACCGGCAACGGCGTCGGTGACTTGCCAGGTATCATCGAGAAGCTCGACTACCTGAGCGACGGCACAGGAAACTCTCTCGGCATTGACGCCATCTGGCTGAGCCCCATCTACCCCTCGCCCATGGCCGACTTTGGCTACGACGTGGCCGACTATTGCGACGTAAATCCCCTCTTTGGCGACCTGGCGACCTTCGACCAGTTGGTGGCCGAGGCGCACCGGCGGGGCATCAGAATCATCCTTGATTACGTGCCCAACCACTCCTCGGATCAACACCCCTGGTTCATCGAATCTCGCCGCAGCCGGGACAATCCCAGGCGCGATTGGTACATCTGGCGCGACCCCAGGCCCGACGGCTCACCGCCCAACAACTGGGGCAGCGCTTTCGGCGGCCCGGCCTGGACGTGGGATGAGGCGACCGGCCAGTACTACCTCCACCAATTCCTGAAAGAGCAGCCCGAACTCAACTGGCGCCAGCCAGAGGTGCGGGCGGCCATGATGGACGTGCTCCGCTTCTGGATGGAGCGAGGCGTGGATGGCTTCCGCATAGACGTGGTTAGCCTGCTCATCAAGGACGCCGAACTGCGCGACAACCCACCGAACCCCAACGCCGACCCCACCCTGCCGCCCAACGACATCTCTGGCCGGCAGTGGCCAGTCTACAACCGGGATCAAGACCAGGTGCACGAAATCATTCGCGACTTTCGCCGGCTGCTCGACGAGTACGACGATCGCTGTGCCATTGGCGAGCTGTCGCTCGAACTGCCGCGCTGGATCAGGTACTACGGGCAGAACGGCGACGGCCTGCACCTGCCGTTCAACTTTCGCCTGATGGGGCTGCCCTGGCAGGCCCAGGCCGTGCGCCGCTCGGTGGATGAGCTGGAAGCCGCGCTGCCGCCCTTTGCCTGGCCCAACTACGTGCTGGGCAACCACGATCGCGCGCGGCTGGCCTCGCGCCTCGGTGGTCAGGCCCAGGCGCGCCTGGCGGCCATGATGCTGCTCACCCTGCGCGGCACACCGACACTGTACTACGGCGACGAGCTGGGGATGGAGAATGGCGTCATCCCGCCGGAAAAACTTCAAGATCCCCCCGGCCTGAGGCTGGGGAAAGAGCACAGCCGCGACGTGTGCCGCACGCCGATGCAGTGGGACGACAGCCCCAACGCCGGCTTCTCCACCGCCGAGCCCTGGCTGCCGGTTTCCGGCGATTACGCCACGCGGAACGTCACCATCCAGTCGGCCGATCCCACCTCAATGCTGAATCTCTACCGCCGGCTGCTCTGGTATCGCCGCGGGAGCCCGGCCCTGTTCGGCGGCTGCTATCAGCCGTTGGACGCTGGCGACAACTGCTTCGTCTACCTGCGGGCGGCTGGCGACGAGCGCCGCCTCGTCGCACTCAACTTTGCCGACGGCCAGCGCCGCGTCTCGGTTCCCGGCGAAGACGCGGGCCAGATCGTCATCTCCACCCACCTGGACCGCGAGGAAAGCGTTTCCCCGTCTGGCTTCGAACTCCGGCCCCACGAGGGCGTCATCGTTGAATTATGAAAAGGTGTTACGTGTTGCGTGTTCCGTGTACCGACTGACGCAACACGCAACACGAACCACGCTTCGATGGAGGCAACCAATGAAACTCCAACGCCACCCAGCCAATCCGATCCTGCTCCCCGACCCGAGCTCGGATTGGGAGTGCTACAACGTTTTCAACCCTGGCGCCATTTATCACCACGGCCTGTTCCACCTGTTCTACCGCGCTCAGGGATTGGACTACGTCAGCCGCATCGGCTACGCCGTCAGCGCGGACGGCGTGTACTTCAACCGCCTGCGGCGGCCCGTCCTCTCGCCGCGGGACGAGTGGGAGACGCGCGGCGTCGAGGACCCCCGCGTCACCTGCCTGTCCGACGAGGAGCGCTTCATCATGGCCTACATCGCCTATTCCCCCCTGGGGACCACGCCGATGTTCGCCGAGAGCACCAACCTCATCACCTGGGAGCGGATCGGCCCGCTGGTGACGGGCGAGGACAACAAGGATCACGTCCTGTTCCCCCGCCAGATCGGGGGGCGCTACGTGTCTTTCCACCGCCGTCCACCCTCGATCTGGATCGCCCGCAGCGAAAACCTCAGGGAGTGGGGGGACTTTCAGGTGGTGATGGAGCCCCGACCGGGGAACTGGGACTGCCAGCGGGTGGGGGCAGGGGGCGTGCCCATCGAGACCGAGCACGGCTGGCTGATAATCTACCACGCCTACGACCACCACCGAGTCTACCGCCTGGGCGCGGCCCTCCTCGACCTGGATGATCCAAGCCAGGTGATCCATCGGGCCGAGAAGCCCATCCTGTGGCCCGAGGAGTTGTGGGAGCTGCGCGGCGACGTGCCGAACGTGGTCTTCTGTGCTGCCAACCCGGTGGTGGACGGCACGATGTACGTGTACTACGGCGGCGGCGATCACGTGATCGGGCTGGCTACCTGTCGG
>CAYNWI010000202.1:0-5418 GCA_964400825.1 uncultured Anaerolineae bacterium
GGGATCCCGAGGCGGGCCGCTACTGGTTGCCGGTGGACATGTACACCGGTGGGCCAGAGCACGCCGTGATGCACCTGCTGTACACTCGCTTCTTCACCAAAGTCATGCGGGACATAGGGCTGGTGGATTTTGACGAGCCGATGCTGGCCCTGCGCAACCAGGGCATCATTCTGGGGCCTGACGGGGCGCGCATGAGCAAATCGCGGGGCAACGTCGTCCTGCTCGATGACCTGGTACAGCGGTACGGCGCCGACACCGTGCGGGCCTACCTGATGTTCGGCTGGCGTTGGGAGCAGGGCGGACCGTGGGATCCCCAGGGCATTGAGGGGGTGTGGCGCTGGCTGAACCGGGTGTGGAACTGCGTGTTGGACGAACCGGCGGCCAGCGGCCAACGGCCAGCGGCCAGCGTGGATGAGGTCCGGCCGCTCCGACGGAAGACGCACCAGACCATCCGGGCGGTGACGCAGGACATGGAGGACTTTGCCTTCAACACCATCATCGCCCGCTTGATGGAGCTGACCAACGCGCTGGTGAAGGCCCAGGAGACGCCGCTCTACGGCAGCGATGCCTGGGAGGAAGCGATCGAGAGCCTACTGCTGATGTTGGCGCCTTGTTGCCCTCACCTCGCCGAGGAACTGTGGGCCCGCACCGGTCGGCCCTACAGCGTGCACCAGCAGAGCTGGCCGACGTGGAGCGAGGAGCTGGCCGCCGAAGAGGTCATCACCCTGGCGGTTCAGATCAATGGCAAGCTGCGGGATCGGCTGGAGGTGCCGGTGGACATCGGCGAGGAAGAGGCCAAGGAGTTGGCCCTGGCCAGCGATGGTGCTCAGCGTCATTTGGAAGGCTTGGAGATCAAGAAGGTGATCTACGTGCCGGGGCGGTTGGTGAACATTGTGGCGAAATAGCGGCGTACTCACCTGTTGACATAAAAGGCCGCCAGGGGTTTTCCCTGACGGCCTTTTGGGTCTGGCGACGCTCTTTATGGTATGCTGGCTTAGAACGAAAAGTTCACCACCTCAAAGTCGCCGCAACCTTCCCACTCGTCATTCTCGGTCTGTCCCATGCACCGGACGGAGAAGTCGGCGCAACCAGCAGTAGAGAAGCACCTGGTGGGTATGCCGCCGATGATGTAGCTGCCGTTCGCGCCCGTGGTGGCCGAGCCGACCACTTCGCCGTTCGCGATCACCTCGACCAGTTGGTCCGGAACACCCACCCCGCCAACCTCCACGAGGCCGGCGACCGCGCCATACCCGCAGAGCATCAACTCCACATCCTGGTTGTTGAGCCTGATGTACTCCCCGCCGATGTTGGCGCAGCTATCGTCGTCGAAGCCGTACCACGTGCCAATGTCACTTCGCGTGGTGTCACTGAGGACACGGGAGTTCAGAGCAGGGCCACCGAAGATGCTGTTGGCCGTTCTACCTGTAGGCGTGTTTGCCATCTGCGTCCAGGTGAAGACGCCGGTCTCGGCAATGGCTGGTGCGCTCACGGTGAAGGTGCCGGTCGCATTGAGGATGGGCACGGTCAAGTTTGACACGCCGTTGGCAGCAGTGGTGCCGATGGTGTGGTAGTAGTTTCCGTAGTGGGCAGCCTTGGGGGCGAGCGGCTTGTTGTACTCTACCGTGGCGCCCGTAATGCTGGAACTGTTCTCGTCGGTAGCAACAGATGCCATGACCTTGAAGCTGACGTCGCCCAGACAGAGCAGGCTGGCGTTCAGCATCTTATCCTCGCCGCATTCCAGGAAGAAGGACGGGGCTGCCCAGGTCAAGAAGCCTTGCTTTCTGAAGGTCACCGTCCGGGTCGTGTACTCCACGCCTTCCAGTTCGTAGCTGCCGGTGGAGTCGGTGGAGGACTCGATCCCATCGTCCGACGTGACCTTCACGCCCTTGATGGGCTTGGCGGCGCCTAGGGCTGCCGTGTGGCCTGGGTCTATGGAGTGCACTGTGCCCATGATGTCACCTCGGCAGGAGAGATCCCACTCTTTGAAGGGAATGCCATCGTAGACGGTGGTGATGTCGCCGGCAGGATGGCCTTTGTTCAACACTGTAACAGAAGGCGCGACTGGCTCTGGATCCACGTGACCATCCCCGTCGGTATCGCACAACTGCTCCACACTGGTGACTTCTACTATCCCTGCGCCGATGAAACCAGAAGCCACGGTGCCGACGTTGGCCAGATCTACCAGCCGCGAATGTTTAGGGCCCAGCCACAGGCTGCTGACAATGGTGTGCCTGGCTCCAGTAGCGTCGTAAATGTTTATGCTGAGCTGGATTTTATTACAGTTGGAGTTGTTGCGGATGGCAATGGTTGAGTTCACCTCATCCGATTTGCTTATTGACGGAAGGGCAATATATCCCCATCCTGGCCTGGCTTTTAGTGGATCGGCGTTATAGGCTCCTCCCTGCGCCTCACCCGGCGGGGCGGTTATCCAACCGTCAAAGGCAGCGGAGTAGATCAAAGCCTTCTTCACGTCCACCACGGCGAAGATGGGCTGGCCATCGGTCTCCCTCCCACTGGGATAGTCCACCTGTTTGTGGGATTGGATGTCAGCCGCTCCTATATACTCAGGGCCCAGATCGCTGATGGCCGGTAGGAAGAAAGTGGTCGCACCATTGGGGCAGATCCAATCTCCCAGGAATATCACCTCACCTCCGCTGTTGTCCATGAAATCCACCGTGACGAAAGTGGGCAGAGATTCCTGGGTCAGGTTTTGCACCTGGATGCCGGTTTGCCAGCCACTCCACATTCTGAACAGGAGACCTGCGTAGAGGAGCGTGTCGCCAGCGGGCTTGTAGGGCTGAGCCCAATAAGTCAGCAATGTGCCTCGATCATTTGAATTCGCACAGTATTTGGAGAAGCTGGTCTGGTCTACGATAATACCCAGCGGCTGGTTAGCTTGAATATACGCTGACCCCAGCCATTCGCATTTTATATCGTCAAGCACCCTTAGCCGAACGGATTCTCCAGGCGCCAATTGCTCGATGTGCTGTATCCGCTCGAAGGGGCCGGGTGCTTGCTCCCTGTAGTAGATGGATACGGGAGTACATTGGTCACCGCCGTTCTGGATAACCATCATCGTGTACAAGTCATGATAGCGTCTCATGGCATAGGGAGTGAAATATTGGTAGGGCGGCCCTTCCCCATGCATAGACTCGGTGAGGCCAGGGTAAGCACTGGAGACAACAGTGCCAAAGTCATTGGGGCCCTTGCGTTGGACCATTACTGCTAAAGGTTCCCCAGTGCCTTCGTAGGTGTCCTCCCAGGCCATCCAGGCACTGGTATCGCCTACCGCATCGCCAGCATCCTCGCAGGCATTGTTGAAGATGGGCGTAGCTACCGAGTAGGCGATGGCTGACTTGGCTGGGGTGGGAATGGTGGCCTTTAGAGTCCAAACGCCATTCTCTGGCACCCTCATGCAAATCGTGTTTATCGGCCCTGGGTCGTTGCTTGGACACTCTGCTGAGTAATTGCCCCAGAAGAACACGACCACGCCCGTGTCTGCCGTGCCCACATTTTGCACCTGCGCCCAGGTCTCCCACTCGTTCTCGTTGTCAATGGCCGGCCACTGGACTCGCTTGCCAGGCCCAAGATGTGCTTCGGCGTACTCATCGCCCTCATCGCCAGGCTGCGCCAGCGCCGGCTGGAGGGATGGGCTTGTTGTCCAGAGTGCAGTTACCATGCCGATGCTCAGGAAAACACCCAGCAGGCAAAGCAAAGTTTGCCTGCTTACTTTGTACCCCTTTACTCGGGCCAGCCAATCTGTCCAGGTGTTGCTCAAATTTGCACTTAATACGTCGAAATGGCCGAACATCCTTGCCCCCGTTTTTCCGTACATGTGCTCTGAGGCCCGTCCCCGGGCCTGCGGGTCCAGAAATTGCTCCCAGGCCTCGTTGTAGTACTACCCATAGATTCTGAATGAAACGGTGAGGATGCGCTGAACTAAATCAAATTATATCATTCTTGGTCGAAATAATGTGTAAAGACATGGTGAAAGTGGCGTGAATTTGACGTGAAGAGCAGCCTGGGTGATTGGCGTTCATTGTCAGTCCGAAGAACTGTTCTCTATTTAATATAACGTAAATTTGCTTGTTTAGATACGGCCTGTTTGCAAAATGGGCAAAATTCGTCACTTATAACTCTGTTCTGTTTACCTTCTTCGTTTTTCTATTTCTTTTCCGCAATACTTGCAGATAGCGAGGCACAGTCACTGTATAAAACTGGTATAGGGAGCGCGAGACGGGGTAATCGTAGGCTCCGATATGGGGCACGAATTGGCCCCCAAAACCCTCTTTGAACTTGTAAACCCCCCACAAGGGGTCCGATTCGTCGAACGTGTCGGGGGCCCCCCACATGTCGTACATCGTGCAGCCCTGAGCCTTGGCCCAGCGCATGGCCTCCCACTGCAGGAGGTGATTGGGCATCAGGTGGCGGTGCAGGTCCCGCGAAGCGCCGTACATGTACCAGGCCTTCTTCCCCAAACGGAAGAGGATGAGGCCGGCCAGAGCCCGGCCCTCGTACTCGGCGATGAAGAGCTGAGCCAGGTTGGCCTCCATGAAAGCCTGCCAGGCATGGCGATAGTAGGCGAAGGGGCGGATGATGAACTCATCCCGGCTGCTGGTCTCGACGTACATCTCGTAGAACAGGGGCAGATCGGCCAGCTCACCCCAGCGTACCTCAACCCCTCTCCGCTCGGCCAGGCGGACGTTGTAGCGGGTCTTGGACTTCATGGCCTTCAACAGCTCATCCTCTTCCCGCGTCAGGTCAATGAGAATGGTGTTACGAAACTGGATTTGCTCGGAGGAGAGCTGCCAACCCCGGCTGTCCAGGGTGTTGATGACTTGGGCTGCCGGGGAACCAGGGGCTTCCAGGCAGACGTCGGGGTCAATTTTAATGAAGACAGCGTGATTGCGCCTGGCTACGTCCTCCAAGGTGGCCAAAACGCGCTGCAGCAGTTTGGCGTCATCATAATCGAGCGCCGGCCCTTTGGGCACGTACATTATGCACAGCGGGAGATGGGGGAATCCGCGTCGTAGGACGGAGGCGGCAGCCAGTACCGAGCCGTTCTCTTCGAAGAGCAGGCGCAGGGGCTTCCACCCATATTGGCTTTTGAACTGACCCCACTCGTAGGATTGCAGTACGTGGTTATAGGGTAGCTTGAGAAGGGCTTGGTTCCAAACGTCGCGTTCGGTTATCTCAACTACTCGCACTTTGCCGTCATCCTGAGTAGATCCAGTTTTGCTTGGCCTGGATTGTCAAATCCAGGCCAAAGGCGGGGATTTGGCGATCCCCTCAGAGCGATTTTGGATCCACCTATCCTGGTCTGGCTCGCCAAATCACTAACTTGTTGTAGAGCCAGTATAGTGATGGTGAATAAACGTAATCGTAAGCGCCCAGGTAACGCACCACCTGGCCCCCAAA
>CAYNWI010000203.1:0-5404 GCA_964400825.1 uncultured Anaerolineae bacterium
CTTCCCATAGTCTACTCCTCTCAGATGAAAAGCGGAATGGTCCTCTCGACTATTCCTCGGATCCCCTTCCTGGCTCTCGTCCGCTCAATACCTTTGTGACTAGCCAACCAGCCACTCAATGTGGAGGCATCATTGCTTTCACTTCCGCTTCCGTAATCCGAGGATGCGCCGCACCCGCTTGCGATCTACCTTAGCCACTGGCAGGTCTTTGTCCAGAGAGCGAAGAACCCGCTTTGATTTCCTGCGTCGCAGGTGGCCTCGCCGCTGTTTCCGCCGTTGTAATTTTCCTCTGCCGGTGATCTTGAAACGTTTTGCGGTAGCTTTGTGTGTCTTCATCTTGGGCATAGTTAAACACCTCCTTAATCATCAGTCTCAATCAGCTTGGCTTCTGTTTGTTCTCATGCCGAGTTCATATCTCGTCCAACAACTCGCATGCCATCCGTCACCCACAGCGTGGCTTAATGCCACCACTGCTCTAGCCGATGCTGGACAAAGCCCACGCCGCGCAATGTGATCAGCACTAGCACAGTCACGCCCACTGCCAGGACCAGTTGCGACAGCGCCACACATACCCCCACGGCGGCAGCGAACAGAATAGAGGTGGCAGTGGTGAGCCCCTCCACCTGGCGCGGGGCACTGCGACGGATGATGGTCCCCGCTCCCAAGAAGCTCACACCGGTGATCACTGCCTGGATGATGCGGACGGGGTCCGACCGCACCAGCTCACTGCCCAGGTGCGCGTTGAAGCGCCTTACCACGACGTCGCCCAGCGCTACGAACAACGCCGCCACACCCGCTACGAGCATGTGGGTGCGCAGCCCGGCCGGCTTATCTTCGATCTCACGCTCAAGCCCGATGGCGGCGCCCAGCAGCATCGCCAGGCCAACGTAAACTAGGATCTGCAATTGAATCTGGTCAAGCCCGATTAACTCCATAAATAGACACCTCCTTGATAGCCAGTTGAAAGAAGTGGTAATCTCGATCCCAAGGCACTCTTCGGTTCCTTCCACGGGCGGCCTTGATCAATAGCGGAACACAGCAGCTAACGGTGCGTCATCAGGCACTTTTTCTGGCTCGACCGCATGGACAGATCCTCCGTTCGAGAGGGTGTGAATGGCGGCGAAATCCAGCAGATCCTCGTCGCCAGGCTCTGCTCTCTCGTGCAAGTGAACCGCATTCGTCTCAGGATCAAAAGCCCCCCACTGCTGAAGACCAACGGCAACAAACAACGTATCAACTCGCCCATGATAGGCCGCGGGAATGATCTCTTTTCGATCGCTGGAGGCTTGCTCACTACCGGCACCTGCAAGTTGCCTGTATAGGGCCGCCGCCTCTTTCCGTGCTGACAAGAACAGCGGATGCACGATAGCCCACGCGTGCTCGTGCAATTCTTCCGCACTCATCGCCTCGGGGTTTCCCTCGATTCCTTCGTCCACTAGATGGGGATATGAGTTCGCCTCTTTGTAAAGCGGAAGTAGGTAGTCCACTCCTGCCAGCACCAGAGGTACTTCCTCGCCCCTGAGCAGTAAACCGTGCAATCCCTCATCAACCTGGTGAAAGTAACGCAGGATGTAATCCTTGGGATCATCCGCGCTGGCTACCCCTTGTCCATGAAAAATGGCTGGGCGTTCGCCTTTACTTCCCGGCGTGCGCGTGCCAGTGTGGAACTGGAGCCTTTTCTCCGGATCGTTGTACCTGAGGGCCTCGGCAAGACTCTCAGGAACATCTTCCAGGTCCACCTCGCTCACACTGTATCGAGTGCCCTGAAGCAGCCTGACCTCGTTTTGGCTGAGGGCCAGGACGTAGAACCGCCCATCGCCGCTGAGCAAGGGGAGCAGGGGCTTGATATGAAAACGGTCCGTGACGATCACCAGTTCCTCAAAGTCGAACGGGAGACGGTAATGGTGGAACATCTCCGGAGAGACGAACAGGGCCAGGCCATCGCTTTGATGCTGCCAAAAGAGGCCATTGTGCAAAAGCATCTCCGCCGGTTTGAGAAGCTCCCTTGCCTCGGGAGCGCGAACACCACCAGTCACCATGCGGTCCAGGGCATTCCCGAGCAGGTTCTTCAGCCGAATTGGATCCTGTTGGACTTCTCGACCCGCCCGGTGCGTGGGCATATAAATCGAGACGCACAAACCATTGTGTTTCCTGCTCAGTGTCCTCAAATCATCTCTCGTCAATACCGTCATTGGGATTAACCTCCATCTCTCACTACCCTGAGTATTACTACCATACTCACAGAGATGAAAATAGCTCCCAATAAGCCTGCAAGTACTGGAGACAGGTCTGTCCCGGCTGCGATTCCGATCACAATCCCACCCACAACGCCCGGTGCTACCCAGAGTGCTATCCTCTTGCCAGTCTTTTTTCCCATTTACACTCTTCCTTTATCTCCTTTATCCATATGCTACTTCTTTTTTCTCATCTCTCGCCTGCGGCCACGACCAAGCACCCTCTTGCGCGGCCCCTAGCGGGTACGGGCGCTGGTCCTGGTCCGTTGGCCGCGCACAGGCAAGCCCTGGCGATGCCCTATCGGATCTAGGGTTGCTTCCATCGCTCGCGGAGCTTCTCGCGATACTCGCGGACCTGGCGCTGCACCGCACCTAGGGCTCCCTTCAAGGCGCCTTTGACAGTCTCTTGCTTTTCGATCGCTACAACATTCTCGGGCCTCATGTAAACCATCGCCCGCACCTGATACCGGTGGGGAGTCTCCTCACCTGTTAGCTCTTCTACAGAGACCGAAGCGCCAACGATGTCTGTGTGACCCTCAGCTAGCTCTCGAAGCCGACTATCCGCTTCTGCCGCCAATTCCAGTTCCAGCTCTTCCAAGAGCGGCGCTTCGTTATAGAACTCGAGACGAAAGTCCTGGGTATCCATGTTCTTAGGGCAATCGCATTTGGATTATCTGCCCCACATCGGGGCCTTTCAAATCAGTTTCATCAGATCTACACCCCAATAGGCGGGAATTCTTACATAGTTTCTTCCACTTCTCAGGTAGCGTCTCCCACTTTGGGGCCAATTTTACTGCAAATGCGATTGCCCTATCCATGTTCTTCTCTCCCTTTGTCATGAATTCACGCCCACCTGCTTCAGCACCTGTCCTATCACAAGTGGTATGAGGCTCATTCCGATCACCAGTGCCCAGCCGTTTCCGCCGGGATTGACGACTTTCAGTATGAGGGTCTCACTCATCTAGTTTTGCTTGAACCTCACCAATGTCTTGCAATCTGAGCGCAATCTGGCGTTGCCATTCGTCAATCTCCAACACGCGCACCCTGATCGGAGAACCTGGCTCCAGATCTGAGAGGGTGGCTCCCCCCTCCGGTATTTCGGAGGTGTGGATCAATCCCTCCACGCCCTCGCCCAGGTCTACGAAGACACCAAACTCCACTATGCCCGTCACCGTTCCCTCGACAACCTCGCCCTCGTGCAGATCCGCAATGACGCGCTGCCAAGGATTGGGCAACAGCCGCTTGCGACTCAAGGCGATGCGCTCGCGTCCCCGATCTACGCTCAGGACATACACTTCGACTTCATCGCCCACGCTCAGTACACCGCTGGGATGGTCTACGTGCGTCCAATCCAGTTCTGAAATGTGGATCAAGCCATCTATACCGCCTAAATCCACAAAAGCACCGAAGTCAACCAGGTTTCGTACGACCCCGCTTCGCACTTCCCCTTCGGTCAGTTCCTCGAGCAGTTGCTGGCGCTGGTGGCGTTCTGCGGCACGCTCGGACAATATCAAACGCCGTCGTCGCTGGTCCACCTCGATCACCACCAGGGACAGGGTTTGCCCCACCAGTTGGGCCTTTGCCTCCCTCAAGCGATCCCCCCGTAAGCCCCTCGGTATCGAGGTCAAGTGTGAATTCGGAACGAAGCCTTGCAGGCGCCCGAACGAGACGAGGACTCCGCCACGGTTGAAATCTGTCACCTCGGCCTCAAAGACCCCCTTGCTCTCGAAAAGGTCCTGCGCGCGCAGCCAGTCCTGCTGCTCCAGGCCTTTGTTCAGCGAGACCACGAGCTCGTCGTGATTGCCCCAGGTTCTCAGGACGACAACTGGAACGCTATCGCCCACTTCCAGGCTGTCCCGGTACTCGTCGTCCAGAAAGCCCAGGTCTTTAGGTGGAACGATCCCATCTCGCTTGGCTCCCAGATCAACAATCACGTCGCTCTCCGTGATTGAGAGAATGTCGGCCTCGTAGACCTGTCCACGTCGTGGCCGTGTGTAGTCATAATCATCTTCTATCAGTGTTGCAAGTTGTGCTCTTAACTTGGGTGTCATAACTATTACACTCTCCATGCTGCACAGTATGTTGTTCAGCGGACACAAGGTGCAGGTCTATCGTGTCTTCATCCAGAATTCTTACGAGTTGCCGCTTTGCTGTCTCACGCCGATCAGATTGTTTCTTGGTACGCATCAATGATCACTCACCTTATTCGACCTCTGTGCCCATCTCGCCATGAAAGAGGCTTGCTTCTGTTCGGCGAAACTCTACCTGGCATCTACCGGCCCTTGAGTCTCCGCTCTCTGTGAATGGCCTCATTATCCTTTGTACCAGTGTTCGCAACCATCCCGTGCCGGCTTGCTGGTCTTTGAACTCGTTCGGATGTTCGACAATGAACGCAAGACGACTCTCAGCCTTCTCCGGATCAATTCCCTGTGCCAGGGCAAGTTCTCCGGCCAAAAGGTGCGTGGTCCTCTCTAACAGCCGCTTATCCACTTTGGATTTCCGACCTTGCTCTCGCCGGTGGGTCAGATCTCTGACGACCTCAATCCACTTTCTTATCTCTCCAGATTTCAGCTTCTTGTTGATTTGCTCTCTTCGCTCTTTATAGTCCTTGGGCAACCTGTTTGGCTGTCCTGTCAATATGTCCGTGAGAAGATGACGCAGGGTCGTCATTTCAGAGACGGGCCGTAAGCGCTGCTCAGCCGTATCGGTTGGCACCATCAGGGTTGAATCGGATTCGGGCATCTCGATCACAAAGTAACGATGCGGTGTCTCGGTCACTTGCATTTCTTTCTTCCCAGTGATGATGCCCGCGCCATGAACGCGGTGTACCACTTTATCGCCAACTGAAAACATCGTTCGTGTTCCCTTCCGGTCACATTTTTCGTACTTCCTCTTCCGTCAGCTAATCTCGCTCGTTACGAATCGTCGAGATCGAGGCTATCAATGAAATCACGGAAGACTATCAGCTTGTCTTCTTCCTCCACGGGTATCTTCTTGGATTCAGGCTGAGCGGTAATAGCTGCTCTCTTCATAACCGTCTCATCTACAACGATGGGCACCTTCATTCTGACGGCCAGGGCAATGGCGTCGCTGGGCCGAGAATCGAGCTTGATATGGGAGTTCCAGGAAAATAATCATTCCAAAAGGCACTGAGGGGCAGGCGAGATGCG
>CAYNWI010000204.1:0-2388 GCA_964400825.1 uncultured Anaerolineae bacterium
GCCCGCGCGCCTTGAAGGTGCCGGTGGGATTCAGCCCCTCGTCCTTGATGAACAGATTGGCGAATCCCACGGTCTGCCCAAGTCGGATAGCGTGAACCAGCGGGGTGAAGCCCTCGCCCAGGCAGAGGACGTAGCGGGGATTGCGGACGGGGAGCAACTCGCGGTAGCGCCAGAGGTTGGGTTCGCGCCCGGCGATCTGCTTTGGGGTCACAACTCGGCTGGCTCCCTTCAGGTCGTAGCGAGCCAGCAGCGGCTTGTCGCAGGCGGGGCAGAGATTCCACAGGCGGTCGGCCTCCAACTCCTGGCCGCATAGAGCACATTCCAGGTGGGTCAGGAAGTTCATCAGTCCCCCCCCGTGACTGCCACGGCAACCCGCTCCGGCGGCGTGCGCATGAACTGCGTCAGCGTCAGTGAGACCAGCACGATGCCGACGCCCGCCAGAAACGGGGCTTGCGAGCCGAACAGCTCCCACACCGTGCCGCCAAGCACCGGCACCACGACGGCCGCGATGTGCTCGATGGTCTGTGCCACCGAGAGATTGCTGGTGACCTCCTCCGGCGTGACGGCGATCTTTTGAAAATAGGTCATCAGCGCCAGGTTGAACCCAAACAGGATGTTGTCAATCACATACAGGGCAAACAGCAGCGGCAGGTAGGTCACATAGGCGTAGCCCAGGAAGACAAAGGCCAAAGTGCCAAAGGCGACGCTCAGCATCAGACGCTCGCCCAGCCGGCCCACCAGCTTGCCCACCAACTGCAGGGCATAGGCATTGATCAGGTTGTTGATCAGAAACAGTGTCGCCGTCATTTGAACGCTTATGTCATATTCGCGCACGAGCAGGAAAATGGCGAAGGTAGTAAAGATGTGGCGGCGGCTGCCCATCAGGAACGAGAGCACGTAGTAGAGCCAGTAGCGGCGCCGCAGGACAACCCGACGACGCGGTGGCAGGCCCTTTTTGGCCCCCCCCAACGGCAGCAGCAATAGTCCCCCCGCAGCGACCATCCCACCCGCGACCATGAACAACCGCCGATAGCCCCACGACCCTGCCAGCAGGTAGACTGCGCCGGTGGCCAAGACAGCAGCCAGGGCCGCCAGGCTACTCAACTGCCCCAGCGTCTTGGGCGCGTGTTGCTTCTCCACGGCCATCAGCACCATGGCGTTGTTGCTGGGATAGAAGAAGTGAAAGCCCAAGCTCATCACCACCGTACTGACCAACAGGAAAGGAATGTTGGTCGCCTGGCCGGTCAGAAACATGCCCACGCCCATCAAGGCGACGCTCAAGGCCATGATGCGAACTTCGGAGAAAAAGAGGGCCAGGAAGCCGACTAAAAAGCCCATCAGCCCTGGCACCTCGCGCACTGCCTGTATCCAGCCGATGCTGGCTGGCCCAACACCCATCTCTTCCACGGCAAAGTTGTTGAACATCGCCTGCCAAAAGCGGAAGCCGAAGTAGAGCATGAAGTTGGAAACGACCAGGTAAACCAGCATCCGCCGGTTGTCTTTCAGCATTTCACTCATGCGATTGACTCGCTCCGGTTAACTGCCCCGCGGTTGCGCCCGGCCTGTTTGGCCGCGTACATGGCGGCGTCGGCGCGGTTGAGCAGGGAGGCTACATCCCCATCATCATCTTGAGCATTGCTGGCTACGCCCAAACTGATGGTGATAGCAAGATCACCCCGGTCGGTCAGGACAGGGACATCAGAAATACATCGGCGTAGACGTTCGGCGGTGTTCTGGGCACTCAACAAATCCGTCGCTGGCAGGATAATGGCAAACTCCTCGCCACCATAGCGCCCCAGGATGTCGATACCACGGATGCTTTCACCGCAGCGTTCAGCCAGGACGCGCAAAACCTGATCGCCGGCGGCGTGGCCGTAAGTGTCGTTGACTTGCTTGAAGTGGTCAACGTCAAGCATGATGGCGGACACCGGGTGTCCGAAACGGCTTGCGCGGTTCAATTCGTGTTCGGCCAACTCGAAGAAATGGCGACGGTTGTACGTGCCGGTCAAGCCGTCGGTGATGGCCAGGCGTTGCACCTCCCCGAACAACCGGGCGTTCTCCAGGGCGATGGCGGCGGCGTTAGCCAGGGGTTTCAGTCGTTCGCCATCCTCAGCCGAGAATTTGCCGGCGGTATCGCCATCCAGCCGGAGCAATCCCAGGACTTGGTCGTGCAGGCAGATGGGCACTGCGAGATACGACCTGATCCAGGCCGTCTCGGGCAATACCACCCAGCGTGGTTCTTGTTGTGTGTCGAGGATGACCAGAGGCTGCCGTGATTGGATGACATCGAGATCCACCGTCAAGTCGTCCAATGTCTGCACTAGACTGGAAATCAGTTCCTCACCACCAAATTCCTCGTAGCCTCGCCAATGGGCGACATGCAGGGTG
>CAYNWI010000204.1:2488-5394 GCA_964400825.1 uncultured Anaerolineae bacterium
CAGTTCCTCACCACCAAATTCCTCGTAGCCTCGCCAATGGGCGACATGCAGGGTGTCGTCTTCCAGCAACGTGATATTGGCCGCGCCATAGGGGACAATGCGCTGCACCTGGCGCAGGATCTCGTCCAGCACGGCCTCGTGGCTGATCAACGAGGTGATGGCCAGAGTCACCTCGGCCAGGGTTTCGGCCAGGAGGCGCTGCTCGCGTTCGGCCACCAGCAGACGCTCCCGCTCTGCCTCCGCTCGCTGCTTCTCCTCAACGAGGCGCCGCTGCTGGAGCACCCGTTCGATCACGGTGGGCAGCAATTCGAGATACCCACCTTCCAGGTCCTTGACAATGTAATCGCCCGCGCCCAGCTTCATGGCCTGCACTGCAATCTGCTCACTGCCCGTGCCAGTGACCATGATCGTAGGAGGCATCGCCTCTTCTCGGGAAGCCAGGATGCGAATCACTTCCAGGCCAGTGTGGACGGGCATATGTTGATCAGTGGCCACCACATCGTAGGAGCCAGCTTCGTACATGGCCAGGCCCTCTTCACCGTCACGAGCAATGTCCACGACGTAACCCGCCCGCTCCAGCCTTTTCTTGAAGAGACGGGCCAAACCGGGATCGTCCTCCATGTACAGGATACGGATCGGTTTGGATTCGGCCATAACACTCACTCCCCATCCGGAATGGTAACCACCGACAGGAACAAGCCCAGCTTGCAGACTGCCTCGGAGAATTGCTCATAGTCCACCGGCTTGGTGACGTAGACGTTGCAGCCCAGCTCGTAGCACCGGGTCACCTCGCGGGCATCATCGGTGGTGGTCAGGATAATCACCGGGATGCGCTTCGTGCGCTCATCCGCCTTCATGCGCTGAAGCACCTGGTAGCCATCCAACACGGGCAGATTCAAGTCCAGAAGCACCAGCAGCAGCGAGGGGCGTTCGTGCCCTGCGTACTGGCCTTCGCCCAACAGGTAGTCGAGTGCCCGCTGACCGTCGCTGACGGTGATGATTTCGTTACTTATCTTCGAGCGACGCAGGTTCTTCTCGATCAATCGGGCGTGGCCTGGGTCGTCTTCTACCAAGAGAATAGCCACCTCTTGCATCCTAGACATCATTGCCTCCTTTTTCGAGATGATTTGAAATCGTGAAGCTAAATGTCGTCCCCACCCCCAGTTCCGATTCGCACCAGATGCGCCCACCGTGGCGACGCACCAGAGCCTGCACGTAGGGCAAGCCCATACCCTCGCCCGGCACGTCCTGCCTGCCCACCCGGCGGAATGGCGCAAATACCTTGTCCATGTCCTCCGCTGCGATCCCGCGCCCGTTGTCACGAGTATGAAACGTTGTCTCGTTGGGACCGCGTTCAGCGGTGATCTCGATCTCTCCGGGACGGTCGGGCTCGAGATATTTAACCGCATTGCCTAACAGGTTGCCCATGATCTGCTCCATCAAAGTCCGGTCGGCGACTACCTCAGGCAACGGCCCCACCGTCACCTCCACCTGCCGTTCCTCGATCTGGTGAGCCAGGCTCTCCAAAGATGCCTGGACAAGGGCTTCCACGTCTACCGACTCCGGATGGAGTTCGCGGCGACCCAAACGAGACAACTTCAAGAGAGCACTGATAAAGTGATCCATGTGGGTCACAGAAGAGTTGATGAAACCCAGAGCCTCGGGCACATCTTCCCTCAAAGCCACGATCACATCCTGGCGCTGCTTCCCATCCAGGTGGGGCAACGCCGTTTCCATCGCGGAATCAATCGCTTCCAAAGCGAAATGAAGCTCAGCACTAAAGCCCTTGAGGTTGACCAACGGGGCTCGCAGGTCGTGGGAGACAATGTAGGCAAACTGCTTGACCTCCTCGTTGGCCTGCTCCAACTCGACGGCGTAGCGCTCCAACTGCTCCTCCGCCCGTTTGCGCTCGGTTATATCGGCGGTAGAGCCGACCATGCGAATGGGCTGGCCAGCCTCATCCCAAAGTGCCTGTCCTCGAGCACGGAACCAACGATACTCGCCCGATTTGGTGCGTAGTCGCTGCTCCACGTCGTACAGCCCCCGGTCCTTCAAGTGGGCCTCTATGGCTGCCCCCGTACGCCCCCTGTCGTCTGGATACAGAAGTGAATCAAACGTGTCAAAGTCAACGTCGAGTTCATCATCAGCATACCCCAGCAACTCCCTCAAACGCGGAGACCAGTAGAGTGAGTTGTTTTGAATATCCCAGTCCCATATCCCATCATTTGAACCCTGCACGGCCAGGGCAAACCGCTCTTCACTGACTCGCAACGCCTCTTCCACCCGCTTGCGCTCGGTGATGTCGGTGTAGACAGCGACTGCCCCGATCAACTCATTCCCCACCAGGATCGGAGACGCAGCCACGATGACATCCACCGGAGAGCCATCCTTACGATAACGAATGGTCTCTACGGGAAGGATTTCCCCTCCGTCTGTGACAGTCTGCGTAAACCCGACCGCCTCCTCGAACACATCCGGCTTGGTGACCAGATCGTCAATGTTTCGACCAACAACTTCTTCCGGTGAGTACCCGAACAACCTTTGTGCCCCCAAGTTCCATTCCACAACACGATGCCGGGCATCCAGAGCAACGATGGCATCCGGTGCAGCTCTCAGCACCCCTTCCAGGTACACCCGGCGCTCCTCGATTTCGCGCTCCGCTCGCTTGCGCTCGGTGATGTCGCGGATAATACCTCGGAACCCGGCGGGCTCACCTGTGGAATCCCTTACCAGAGATACGGACGCCTCAACGAACCTCCTGGTCCCGTCTTTTCTGATCACCTCCCAATCGAATACTTTAGCCGGTTTCCCTGTTCGGTAGACCGCATTAAAGGTTTGATACACTATCTTGGCGGTCTCGTCATCCATATACTGTCGGTTATTCATGCCCATCAATTCATCTTCGG
>CAYNWI010000205.1:0-5393 GCA_964400825.1 uncultured Anaerolineae bacterium
TTGATCGTGCATTGACTCTGTGAACCTATGGACGCAATTCCGCTTGGGCCCGCCCGGGTGTGAGCCGCTCGTCGACACCCATGTCTTGCAGGACTTTCGCCTGACCGTTGATCTGGAGCGCCACGAAGTGACCCGCGGCCGGGCGATGCGGGCCAAGCGAGAGAACCCACAATGAGCGTCGTTGACGAAATCAAAGAAAGACTGGATATAGTCGAAGTGATCTCCAGCTACGTCGCCTTGAAAAAGGCGGGGCGGAACTATAAAGGGATCTGCCCCTTCCACGCCGAGAAGACGCCCTCCTTCGTCGTCTTCCCCGACACCCAGAGCTGGCATTGCTTCGGGGCCTGCGGCACGGGGGGCGATGTCTTCTCCTTCATTGAGCGGCAGGAAAACCTGGATTTCGCCGGCGCGCTGCGTCTCCTGGCCCGGCGAGCAGGGGTGAGCCTGAAACCCCAAACCGAGGCCAATCAGGCTGAGGATAAGCTCAAGAAACGATTGCGCGAGATCAACGAGAGGGCTGCCGAGTACTTTCACAACCTGCTCCTGAATTCCATCGCGGGCGAGACGGCGCGCAGCTATCTGGCCCAGCGGGAGATCAATCGGGAGACCATCAACAGGTTCCAGTTGGGCTACGCGCTCGACGATTGGCAGGCCCTGGGCGACCATCTGCAAGGGAGGGGATACCAGCGAGAGGACATCCTGGCGGCCGGGCTGATCATCGAGCGGGAGGACGGCAGCGGCCACTACGACCGCTTTCGGGGACGACTGATCGTTCCTATCCGCGACGAGCGGGGCGGGGTGGTGGGCTTTGGAGCCAGGGCACTGGACGATTCCACTCCCAAGTACATTAACTCACCTCAGACCCCGGTCTTCGACAAGAGCACCATCCTCTTCGGCCTGGACCTGGCCAAGGGCGCTATCCGCCGTGAGGGACTGGCCGTCATCGTCGAGGGCTACATGGACGTGCTGATGGCCCACCAGCACGGGATAGCTAACCTGGTGGCTTCCATGGGCACAGCCCTGACCGAGACCCAGCTCAAGCTGCTCAAACGATTCAGCCAGCGTTTCGCCCTGGCCCTGGACGCCGACGCCGCCGGCCACCAGGCCACCCTGCGCAGCATGGCCCTGGCTCAAGAAACCCTGGCCCAACGGGTGGTGCCTGTGCCCACCCCTCGCGGCCTGATCAAATACGAGAGCCGCCTGGACGTGGACATCCGCATCATCACCTTGCCCCAGGGACAAGATCCTGACAAGGTGATCAGAGAAGACCCCGCTCTGTGGGCCAGGCTGGTTGAGAACGCCCTGCCGATCGTGGAGTACTATTTCGAGGCCATCACTTCGGAGCTGGACCTGGATTCGCCCAAGGGCAAGGCGGAGGCCGTGCGCAGGCTCATGCCTATCATCCAAGAGATCGGTAACGCCGTCGAACGCACCCACTACGTTCAGAAGTTGGCGCGCCTGGTTCGGGTGGACGAGAAGACACTGCTGGATCAGGCGGGGGTGAAAAGCAAAAGGGCGAAAAGGCACCATGAACATGAAGAAGAGGGAGAAGCACCGCCAGACAGGGAGAAATTCACTTTTGGGCTGGAAGAATACTGCCTCTCTACCTTACTCGAAAGGCCACACCTGCTTCAGGGTTTGGATGATGCGCTGCGGGACGTGGGGGTGGATGGACTGAAAGCGGACGATTTTGCCCAGGCCGAGAACCGGGCGATATTCGCCTCCTGGCGGGAGAGTTGGGGGACGAAGGATTTAGGAGACCTCCGGGAGGAGCTTGACCCGGCGCTACGTCCTCGCTTCGGCCTTCTGTTGGAAGGGCCAAGAGGTGCTCCACCCACCAATAACGACCAGGCAGAAGAGGCCCTGATCAAGGGAGGACTGCGTCTGCGCCAGCGGAAGATTCAGAAGTTGGTTGAGGAGTTGCGTTTCCTCCAGGCGGACGCTGGAGAGCTGGGGGGGGCTGCAATTGCAGAGTATGGTCAGATGATGAACTTCTATCTTAGTGCCAAGTGGCGCATTGATCAGGCCCTGCACGCCAACTCATTCTTTGGACGAAGTGAAGCCAATCTTAGAAGAACCCCTGGACTTGTAGCTTGAACCGTAGGTAAGAAGGACGATGGCTGAGCCTCTCGAAGAAAGGCCAGAGGTGCAAAAACTGCTCTCCAAAGGTACTGAGCAGAAATACCTGGCCACAGAGGAGATCCTGGCGGTCTTCCCCGAGGCCGAATCGAACGTGGAAGAGCTTGATGCTTTCTATCGCCGTTTGTTTGACCTGGGCATTGAGGTCATGGAACCTGGCGCGTTGACCGAGGGGGCTGAGGAAAAGCCGGCCGATTTGGAACTGGAGGCGCTGGAGGGTCAAGCTGAAAGCGAACTGACAATCCTACCGCTGGCTGGCCCTGAGCTAGTTGGCGATCCGGTCAGGATGTACCTGAGGGAAATCGGCAGAGTGCCTTTGCTCGATGCCAACCAGGAGATGCAATTGGCCATCAAGATGACGGCGGGGGATTACTTGAGGAGCATCGAGGAGGGGCTGGCCAAAAAGCGGAAGCGGTCTCCGATGGAGTCGGAGGTGATGGCCGAGGTATTCAGGGCTCTGATCCACGACTGGAAAGCGGTGAAGAGGGCTTGTCGAGAACTTTCGATAACGCTGCCGGACATGCTCTCCATGATTGAGGAGGCCCAAGCCCTGAACAGCAGATCCGTTAGGGATCGAAAATCCTACCTGTATCCCTTTCTCGATGGGAGAGAACAGGAGAGCAACGGGAAATGGGATGAGCTTATGGGCAAGCTGTGTGGCGTCTGCACAGGATTGTACCTTTTGCCCGATGAGAGTTTACGGTCTCTGAGAGACTACTATGAGCAGAAAAAGCAATTGCCGCCGATCAAGCTTTTCACCAAAGAGTTGGGAGACGAAAATCGCTTGACCAGGGAGATAGCGCAGGTTCGCGAGCACTCTCAGGAGGCCAAACAGGCACTGACCAGGGCCAATTTGCGCTTAGTAGTTAGTATAGCGAAGAAATACATGGGGCGTGGCATATCCATCCTGGATCTCATCCAGGAGGGCAACATGGGTCTGCTCAAGGCGGTGGACAGATTCGATCACACCAAAGGATATAAATTCAGTACCTATGCCACCTGGTGGATTCGACAGGCCATAAACCGATCCATCGCCGATAAAGCGCGCACTATCCGCATCCCGGTGCACATGGTGGAGGCCGTAAACCGGGCATTACGGACTTCATCCCAGCTCACTCAGGAATTGGGGCGGGAACCCACTTTGGAAGAAATCGCCCTGGAGATGGGTCAGCTATCCGATCAGGAGGAACAGGCCGTTAGGGAAACCTGGGCCAAAGGCACGCGTCTTGACCCGACTCTCCAGCGGAAGTTGCGGCGGGAAACCGCCGAGGTCAGGCGCATCCTCCGCATGGCTCAAGAACCTGTGTCGTTGGAAACGCCTATGGGATCAGAACAGAATAGCTCCTTGGGCGACTTCATCGAGGATGAGAACATCCCTGGCCCCGTGGATACCACCTCTCATCAGTTATTGAAGGAACAGCTAAATAACATGCTCGATCAGTTGACGGATCGGGAGCGCGAGGTGCTGGAGAAGCGCTTTGGCTTGAAAGATGGGCAGAGTCGCAGCCTGGAAGAGGTGGGCGAATCACTGGGGGTGACGAGGGAGCGCGTCCGGCAGATCGAGGCCAAGGCTCTGAGAAAACTCCGTCACCCCACACGCCGCCGCCAGTTACAGGGTTATCTAGGAACGTTTGACTAATTGGCCAGGTTGTGTATAATACAGTAGCGATCCTCGGTAGCTCAATTGGCAGAGCGACCGGCTGTTAACCGGTTGGTTGTAGGTTCAAGTCCTACCCGAGGAGCCAAGTGGAGCGGGAAGAAGTTCCCGCTCTTTGTTTGCGGGAGGGAAAAATCCGTGTCCATCTTGTTTGAAGTTAGTAATATCGCTGGCCTGGAACTGAAGAACCGCCTCGTTCGTTCCGCCACCGCGGAGCGGATGTGTGACGAAGACGGCCGACCTGAACAAGCTATGATTGACCTCTACGCCGACCTGGCCCGAGGGGGGGTGGGGCTGATCGTCACCGGCCACGCCTTTGTCCACGAGAGCGGCAAGGCTCACCCGACGATGACGGCCGTCCACCGCGATGACCTTGTCCCCTCGCTGCGAGCTCTTGGCGAGGTCGTGCACCAAGAGGGTGGCAAGGTCGTTATGCAGATCAACCACGCTGGTCGTCAGACCTCGGAGGAGACCATCGGTCGAAACCCGGTGGCTCCCTCGCCGGTGCCCCGGGGCAAAGGAGGCCCGCGTCCCCACGAATTGACGGAGGCGGAGATCAGAGAACTGGTTGCAGCCTTCGGTAGAGCTGCCGGCCGGGCAAAGGAGGCCGGGTTCGATGGCGTCCAACTGCATGGAGCGCACGGCTACCTGATCAACCAGTTTTGCTCGCCGGCCAGCAACTGGCGCCACGATCGGTGGGGCGGCAGCATCGCCCGGCGGCTGCGATTCCTGGAGGAAGTGGCCGCAGCAGCGCGGGACGAGGTGGGGGGCGATTACCCACTGCTCATCAAGCTGGGCGTTCAGGATTTTGTGCGGGATGGCCTGACCCTGGATGATGGGGTCGAGATAGTGCGCCACCTGAGCGATTGGGGCCTTGATGCCGTGGAGATCAGTTGCGGGATGGGCGCGACCAGTGCTCGAAAGGACATCCTGAGGCCAGATGACGAGGCGTACTTCTTGCCCCAGGCCAGGCGAGCGCGGGAGGCAACCGATTTGCCGATAATCCTGGTGGGAGGGATGAGATCGCTGGCGGTCATGGAGAGCATCCTTGAGGAAGGCACCGCTGACTTCATCTCCATGTCTCGCCCCCTGATCCGCGAACCCGACCTGCCCAACCAGTGGCGGGAGGGCCGCACCGAACCCGCCGCCTGCATCTCATGTAACAATTGCTGGCCTGGGCCGGGAGAATACGGCATCGCCTGCCGCGCCCCCGATAGGATTTCCGAGCTGTGATTTTCGATCTCCGATTTCTGAATCGAAAATCGGCAACCGAAAATCAACTGGAGGTGAGTTGATCCCAAAGCGATGGGTTTTGGCCTCGGCTTCGCCCCGAAGGCGGCAACTCTTTTCCCTCTTGAACGTGCCTTTCATAGCTACGGCGGCCAACGTGGACGAGGAAATTGGGGAAGGGGAGAACCCTGAAGGGGTGGTCTGCCGCCTGAGCCTGGCCAAGGCCAGGGCGGTGGCTCTCTCTTATCCTGAGGACGTGATCGTCGCCGCCGACACCATCGTCGCCCTCGACGGTGATGTGCTGGGCAAGCCAGCCGATGAAGCCGAGGCTGTAGCCATGTTGCGGCGGCTGCGGGGGCGAGAGCAC
>CAYNWI010000206.1:0-5347 GCA_964400825.1 uncultured Anaerolineae bacterium
GGGGCAACCTGGCTCTGCGCCAGGGCATGAAAATCTACTTCCTCTCTAACCTGGGGTGGTACGTGCCGGGCAAAGTCTGGCACGTAGTGGGGAGGGCTTACCTGGGCCAAAGGAAGGGGGTGTCGGTGGGGGTGATCTCTACCAGCGTGCTGGTGGAGACGGTATTATCACTTACCTCCAGCGCATTGATGGCCACTTTGGCTCTGCCCTTGCTTTCCCCGTTTTGGGGGGCGAAGGGCTTGTATCTGGGGATAGCTGTGGTGGTCGTTGGCCTGGCAGTTCTGCACCCCACCCTGATGAAGCCCGTGTTGGCCCTGTTGGAGCGACTCCTGCCCGGCCCGAAGCAAATGGCCAAGCCCCTACTTAGATACTCGGTCATGCTGGGCTTCCTGGCAGGCTATCTCATCATCTGGGGCTTCGTGGGGACAGCCTTCTTCGTTCTGCTGAACGCTGTCCATCCCCTCTCTCTCGCCTGGCTTCCGACGGTGATTGCCATCTACGCCATATCGTGGATGGCTGGTTTCCTGGCCCCTTTTGCGCCGAGCGGGTTGGGGGTGCGAGAGGGGGCCATGATCCTTCTGCTTGGACAGTACCTGCCTGTGCCCGCCGTGACGGTCACAGCCATTCTATTTCGCATTTGGTTGATCCTGGCCGAGGTGCTCTGGGCGGCCGTGGCGGCTCGGTGGTGATCAGTAGTAATAGTGCGGCCGACCTTGGCAGCGAACACACACGGTGTCGCGCTTCACTTCTTCCCCCCGAAACACCTGGCGGGAAGCGACGTAGAAGTCGTTGTTCCAGATGGCCTTGAGAGGCTCGGCGAAGGCGTTTCCAAAGTCGTTGGCCGGATCATCGTACCAGCAGCAGGGTGACACCGCCCCCTCCCAACTGATCACGCAGGTCTCCCAGAGATAGGGGCACGTTTTGACCTTTTGCAGGGTTCTATCCTGACGTGTTTTGTAATTGTAGAAGCTGTGTCTTTCATTCACGGGCAGCCATCTTTCCATGTCTTCTCGGCTGTCCGTGTTCACCATTATGGGAGCGACCACGAAGTTGTCTACTCCCATCTGTTTTCCCAATTGCCTGATAGCGGGAATCTGATGTTCGTTATGCCTGTTCAGCAGAACTCTGATGGTGAGGAGCGGGAAGGGGCTGCGATGCAGCTCTCTTTGTCTGACCAGTGCTCTGACGTTTTCGACGACCTTGTCGAGGCTTCCCCCCACTCGGTACGTTTCGTACGTCTCCTGATCCGCTCCGTCCAGGGAGATGACCAGTTCCTCCAACCCCGAAACGACGACCTGCTCGGCCATCCCCGCGTCGAAATAGTTGAGGTTGGTACTGATCTTAGTGCTGATGTTTCTGGAACTGGCGTAGTCAATCAAGTCGAATATCTGGGGGTGCAGAAACGGCTCGCCCCAGTTGTACAGATCCAGGAAGTAGGCGTACTCCGCTATCTCGTCAATTAGCTTTTTGAAATCGTCGAAGGCCATCTTGCCCTGGCGGCGCTTGAGGGTGCCCCGCCCCGTGGGGCAAAGCGGACAGTGCAGGATGCAGATGTTGATGGGGTCAACGACGTAGTGGTAGGGGTATCCCCACACCTTCGCCTTTTTGAACTGCCTCTGAGCCTTCGCCAGCAGCCAGTTGGCCAGCTTCCTCGGCGTGCTGTGTCTCAGCAATTTGGCGAGCTGCTGCTGCCCTTTTGTGGCCACCGACCTGGGCCCCGCGGTTTTCGTGAACAGCAATATCGTCTGGCGATTGATCACCGCCGCCTCCTTGACAAATTAGTCATTAGATTATATCATATTGGCGTGACTAAGGCAACCATCTCGACGAGGTGACCGTTCACCTGCTATCGCTGGACCCTGGTCCAGCGGCCTCGACAGACCGTTGTGCCCCTAACCGGGTAGGCTCAGCGATTCCCGGCACCCGACTGGGCGGTCAGGGCAGCGGACCAGGGTCCGCTGCGAGCACAAGGTGAACAGATACTCGACGAATTTTGACGAATTTTCAAAATTGGTCGTCACAGGCCGTATCTTTTTTGGCATTTTTACGTTATAATATATGAGAGAGAAGACAGTATCCAAACAGGAAGAGCGAGAACTGATCAAGCGGGCGAAGGTGTGCGATTCATCGGCCTTCGCCAGGCTCTATGAATGTTACTATCAGGACATTTATAACTATATCTACTTTCGGGTACCTGATGTCTCTCAGGCTGAGGACTTAACGTCGGAAGTTTTTATAAAAGCTCTGGAGTCCATTGACTCCTTCACCTTCCGAGGGTTCCCCTTCTCGTCGTGGCTCTTCCGCATTGCCAGGAACATGATGGTTGATTACTTCCGCAGCCATCAAGAGCCAGTTGATCTACCCCTGGAGGAAGAGGTGCTTCCCGCTGAGAGGGGTCCCAGCGACGTTTTCGAAAGAGAGCTTACCCAACAGCAGTTGGTGCGAGCCCTCAGCAATTTGACCGAGGATCAGCAGCAGGTGGTTATTCTCAGGTTTGTGGATGGGCTTTCTAACACTGAGGTGGCACAGGTACTGGGTAAGTCAGAAGGGGCGATTAAATCGCTACAACGTCGGGCTTTGGGTTCGTTGAACCGTTTCCTGGAGGAAGCCTTTCCCGACAGAGGCTAAGATTCTATTTAGCTCCGGCTGGATCGCCAGATGCAGCCGCGAGCGCGAAAGTTTCGAAGGTTAAGTTTTGATGGAGATTGGGAGGAGACTGAGACAATGAGGCGGGGACTTGAACGCGCTCTCGATGAGTGTCTCTCTCAATTGAATACTGGTGAGTTTGGCCTTGAAGAGGTGCTGGCGCGTTACCCTGAGCACGAGGCCGAGCTTCGTCCCTTGCTGCGAACGGCGATGCTGGTTCGCCAGGTGCCGCAGGTGGTGCCCTCGGCGGAGGCCAGGGCGGCGGGGCGGCGGCGGCTGCTGGCGGCAGTGGCCAGGAAGAGGCGGGAGAAGGCCCCGGCTCGGGCTGGCTTGCTGCGCCGTCTGGGGCAGAGCGCGGCTATCCTGGTGCAGCCCTGGGTACAGCCTCAGAGACAATCCCTGAGGGTGGCGCAGGCCATAGCCGCACTGCTCGTTATCGTCTCCCTCGTCAGCGCGGGGACGGTGGGGGTGGCGGCGGGCAGCCTGCCCAATAGCCCCCTTTATCCCCTCAAGCGCACTGCCGAGCGGGTTCAGCTGGCTCTCACCACCGCGCCGGCGAGCAAGGCCAGGTTGCACATGGATTACTCCGAGAAACGACTGGAGGAGGCCCAAACTCTGTGGAAAGCGGGCAAGGGCTTGTATGAAACGGCTTTACAAGCCATGGAGAGTGAGAACAACGGCGCTCTGGCGGCCATTAGCCAGGTCTCTGAGGAAGAGAGGCTCGGCCTGCTGGGCGACTTCACCCTTCTAGCAGCGAGGCAGCAGGTGATCCTGGAAGAGATGGAGCCGGGAATCCTGCCTGCCGACCAGGAGGCCATCGAAAAAGCTCTCGAAGCTTCTGATGAGCATCAGCGGATAGCGACGGGAGCCATGACGGAGCCTGACCTGTTGCTCACGCCCAGGCCGAGGCCGACGGATACGGCCACTCTGGTGCCGCCCACACTGACGGCTACTCCAGTGCTGCCCACTTTCACGCCGTCTCCTGTGCCCACGGCGACTCCAGTGCCGCCCACGTCCACGCCCGTTCACAAGCCGACGGCGGTGCCCACGGAGACGCCTCAGTCGGGGTTGCCGACTTTCGAGCCGACAGTGGAGCCCACGGCCACGGAGACGCCTCAGGCGGGGTTGCCGACTTTCGAGCCGACGGTGGAGCCTGCGGCCACGGAGACGCCTCAGGCGGGGTTGCCGACTTTCGAGCCGACGGCGGAGTCTACGCTGGAGCCCAGCCCAACGCTCACGGCCACGCCTACCCCGATGCCTACGGCCACACCCCTACCCACGGCCACGGCCACGCCCGTGCCTACGGCCAAGCCTGTGCCCACGCCTACCCCAACGCCGAAAGTGGAGCCCACGGCCACGCCGACGCCTCAGGTGGAGGTGCCTTTCCAACCCCTGCCTGCTTCCTCAGTCACGAACTGCCGGGTGAGCGACGCTCCGCAGGGGGCGGCGGTGCCCGAGTTCCCCGCTGGCACCGGCAAGGTCTACATAGTGTTCGACTATGCTTACATGGCGGGCGAAGAGGTGGGGGTAAAGGTCACTGACAGGGCCGGTCACGTTCTGCTCGAAGAAGTCAGGACCCTGTCGGGGGATGGGACGGTATCCATTACCTTCTCGGCAGGCGGAGAGGGCTTCACCGCTGGCCGCTACCTGGTCAACATCTACCAGGGCGGCGGTGTGATCAAGACCATAATCTGGGACGTTGTTGAGTAACCATAAGAAACCTTAAAATATTCAAAATTGGTGTCCGGTACCCGTATCTAAATCGCGGTTTTTACGTTATATATGGTAGATAAAGGGTACGTTTTTTTCACTCGAAAGGGGGTGAGGCTATAGGACGAAGACTGGATTATCCGATAGTTGGCGGCTCGAAGCCGGCAACCCAAGTTTTGACCAACACAATCACAACTATACTAAGGAGGTTAGTAACAAATGAGTAAGAAGTTTAGACTGTTAATGGCTTTGGTGCTGGTAATCGGCCTCTTCGGCGGCCTGATGACCGGCAGCACCGTATCGGCAGATCCGGCGCCCGGTAAGGTCATCGAGATCCCGCGTATTGACCTGGGGGATGTCTTCGGTCTCTGCACGGGTCTCGAAGGGCCCGCTCTCTCAGCATGCCTTGCCGCAAACGACTGGGACACCCAGATCCAGGTGCAGAACACCAGTAGCACTGCCACGGCCTATGTGGTCGCGGTCTTCTGGGAGACGTACAGTGGATTGTGCCCGTCGAACAATCCTGGGCCAAAGGGCCATGCCTGCATGATGGTGCCGGCGAATGGTATCTGGACGCTGCACAATCAGATCTACGCCACCGCCGAGTCGGCCCTGATCTACTCGTTTTCGACCCAGACCCTGTTCGACACGTATTGCAAGCATTCGAGCTGGGACTATAGCACATGGTTTGCTGCAGCAGACGGCCCGGACTTGGCAGTGACAGTGGATCGCTGGGGGCCTGACGCCTACGGCGATGGGTTAGCGCTCTCCGCCAGTTACACAGGCGTCGCCGATCCCTGGATGGTTGATCCAGGTCCTCCCTACGAGTACTTCGCGCCTTACGTCATGCACGGCTACAACGGCACGCTGGACTCCACCATCACCATCCAGAACTCCGGCGATGTCTGCGCCTCCATCTGGATCTACTACAAGGAGCAGGGCAACTGCGAGTTCATGAAGGCACACCACATCGAGCTGATAGCGCCAGGTG
>CAYNWI010000207.1:0-3011 GCA_964400825.1 uncultured Anaerolineae bacterium
CTTGCAATTGGAGGCGGGAGATTGCTTCGCTACGCTCGCAATGACATTAACTTAACATTGTCCAGGTAGGATAAGGAGTTTGATATGAAGCAGGAACTACCCCGTATTCTCATCGTAGACGACGAGCCGGACATGTGTTGGGCATTGGAGAACATCCTGCGCCCCACCGGTTGTGCGGTGACTACCACCACGACCGGCACAGAGGCCCTGGAACTGCTCACTGAAGAGCCCTACGCCGCCGCCTTCGTGGATGTCAAACTCCCCGATCTGGATGGCCTGGAGCTGGCCGCCTTGATCCATCAACAGAGTCCGCACACGGCCATCGTCCTGATTTCCGGCTATTTCTACCAGGAAGACAAAATCATCAACGAAGGACTGGAGAAGGAGCTCTTCATCGGCTTCATCTCCAAACCCTTCAATCTGGAGGAAGTCCGCCTGATGGCCCGCCAGGCTGTGGAGCGAGCGAAGGAGGGAAACCATGCCAAAGACCCGAATTCTGGTAGTGGATGATGAGAAGGACCTGGTTTGGGCAGTACGACAAAGCCTGAGCGATGAGGGCTGGGAGGTGCTCACTGCCTACGACGGCATGGAGGCCCTGGCCGTTGCCCAAGGCCATCGCCCCGATTTGGTCATTCTGGACATCGTCATGCCCCGGCTGGATGGCCTGCAGGTCTGTCGGAGACTGCGCCGGGACCTCACCCTGGCCGCCGTGCCCATCCTGTTCCTGACAGTGCGTACTGCCATTGAGGACCGGATCAAAGGGCTGGATGAAGGAGGCGACGATTACCTGACCAAACCCTTTGACCTGAGAGAGTTGAAGGCTCGGGTCAGGGCCTTGCTGCGCCGGGCCCGATCCGCCTCTGAGGAAGGCCCAGGGATTGCAGACCAGGGCCCCCTGTTGGTGATGGGTTCCCTCGCCCTGGACCTGCACACCTGCCAGGTGCGCGCGGGGGAGAAGACCGCACAGCTCACGTCCACTGAGTTCGATCTCCTTCACCATCTGATGACCCACTCCGGTGAAGTCTTCTCCAGCCAGCAACTACTACAGCAAGTGTGGGGCTACCCTACAAGGACGGGTGACCCCGGCACAGTGCGCTGGCACGTTAAGAACCTGCGCGCCAAGATCGAACCCGACCTCGCCCATCCTGTCTACATCCGCACCGTGCACGGCCACGGCTACATGTTTGAGAGGCGCACTTCCTCCTGATGCGTAAAACGTGAAACGTGAGGCATGGTGATTACGTTTCACGTTTTACGTTTCACGTTTTACGTTTCAGTCCTCCCCCCTAACGCAACCCTAACGCAACGCTAACCCAAGACTAACGCCCACCACGGCAATTTTGTGGTATAATAGAAATGGCTGAAAGGCCGATATGTTCAATCTCTCTTAGGGAAAGGAGGTGATCAGAAATGGCTGTTGAGAAGACAATTGCGTCCACCAGCTTGGCCGAGGTCGTGGACCGCATCCTGGACAAGGGCATCGTCATTGATGCCTGGGTGCGCGTATCCCTGGTGGGCATCGAGCTGCTGGCTGTTGAGGCCCGAGTAGTTGTGGCCGGTGTGGACACCTACCTGAAGTACGCCGAGGCCGTAGGCCTGACGGCAGCAGCCGCAGCGCCTGCCTAGACCATCGCCGACCACCGTCCGCCGACCGCCGCTTTCTGAGCTTGAGGTGCGGGGGTGCTGAAGAGCAGGGGAGAGATCTCCTCTGGCCTTCAGCGCCTCTGTGCCAGCGGTGGCGGTCGGCGGACAACCATTAGTGAGAGGAGGTGATTCCATGCCATTAACCGATGAAATGCGCCGGCTCACCCAGCACTTCCTGGACGCTTACGACACCCGGATGGAGGCGGTCGTTGGCATCCGCACCGGCACGGCGCAGGAACTGGGCGAATTCTACGCCGTACGCCAGGCCATGTCCGCTGAGCAGCAGCAGCAACTGAGCGAGTACATGGACGAGCTTCGCCATGACGTGGATGAACTGCGCTGCGATACCGAGACCTACATGAAGGAAGCGGACGCCGCCCACCAGGCCATGTCCGCCGAGCAACAGCAACAACTGAGCGAGTACATGGACGAGCTTCGCCACAACGTGGACAACCTGCGCCGTGACGCCGAGACCTTCATGAAGGAACTAGATGCTGCTCACCAGGCCATGTCCGCCGAGCAGCGGGAACGGCTGAGCGAGGATCGTGACCGCCTGGCCTCTGACACGGCTGACTTGATCGAGGAGTTCGACGCCGCCCACCAGGCCATGTCCGCCGAGCAACAGCAACAACTGAGCGAGTACATGGACGAGCTTCGCCACGACGCGGATGAACTGCGCCGCGATACCGCGGCCTTCAAGAAGGAACTGGATGCTGCTCACCAGGCCATGTCCGCTGAGCAGCAGGAGCAACTGGGCAGATACGTGAGCGACCTGCGCGTCAATGTGGGTGGCCTACTCCTTGACGTTGAAACCTTCGTGAAGGACATTCACGACGCCCACCAGGCTATGGCCACCGAGCAGCGAGAGCGGCTAGCTGAGGATCGCGACCGCCTGGCCTCGGATGTAGCCACCATGCGCGATAGGTTGCAGGCAGAGCGCGACAGGCTGCAGGCCGAGTTGAACGATGCGCGACGGGTGTGGAGAAACTTTGCTACCATCATGCAGCAGCGCAGGGGCAAGAAGCCAGCCGCCCCGCCGCCCCCCCCGCGACCGCGAGTAGAAAAGGCTCCGCCCCCACCCATAGAAAAAGCGCCGCCGGCGAAAGAGGTGGCCCCCGATGATCTCACCACCATCCGGGGGATAGGCCCCAGCATGCAGAAGCACCTGAACGAGGCCGGGTTCTATACCTACGCTCAGTTGGCCGCCGGCACGCCGGATGCACTACGCCAGACTCTGGGGACGGTAGCTCGATTGGCCAAGGTGGAAGAATGGATCGAGCAGGCCCGGGAACTGGCTCTGGGGTGAGAAGACGGCCACCGCTTTTGAGCAGAGGAGCCATTTCTGAGACAAGGGGAGGGGGAGAAGG
>CAYNWI010000207.1:3111-5337 GCA_964400825.1 uncultured Anaerolineae bacterium
TCACAGAAGGCACCTCTGCTCAAAAGGCATCCCCCTGTAATCCCGTGTGGGGTCAATTTGACAGGGGGCGCTTTTTGTGCTATAATCTCTGCTAGATAATTTGCTAGCTATTATAGCGCAAAGGAGTTGCCATGTACCTGGCGACCAGAAGGATCCGCTCTGCCGGACGTACCAGTGGAAGTATCGAGATCACGCTGCCAGCCCAACTGCAAGTGTTGGAAGGGGTAAAATGCCACTTGATGGTGCGGGATGGCTCCAGGCCAGAGATCGTGTTGCAGCCAGACCTCTCCGCCGCCCAGTCCCTCTTCGACACCCTGTGGCAGAAGTTGCGCCTGGGTCTGGGCGAGATTGACGAGATAGGCGATTTCTCCCCCGCTGATTTCACCCTGGCCTTCTTCCCACCCCGCCACTGGCAGGAGCGCCCCCCCCTGGCCTACGCTGACGCCCTGGCCGTCCTGCGTCAGCGGAGCGGACAGGAGGATCGAGAGCCGGAGGCCCTGCCCCGGTTGTTGGCCTTCCTGACAGTGGCCGCCAGCTACCGGCTCGGCGTAAATGGGAATCTGGCCCTGGCCTTCGGCGATGCCGTGGCCTATCTCATAGCCGGCGCCCCTGCGGGGCTGGGTACCGACTTCGAGCGAGGAATGGCCCATCGGACTTTCTGGGGCGAGGGCCGTGCGCAGCAGTCCCTGGGCTCCCCCTTCGAAGATCAGACATGGTCACAGGCCCGGCCCGGCTTTCGGCGGGTCTACGATCAGTTTCGCGCCTGGCAGGGGGACCCCGAGGCCTATGCCTCTGCCCGGGAAAAGTGGTACCGAGCGCTGACAGTGGAGATGGGGGTGCGGGTATCATCGGTAGAAGAGTATGTTAGTGTATAGCTGATGGCGGATAGCACTTGAACCATCAGCCATCGGCTATCAGCTAGTAAGGAGGTACAACAGATGGCAGTTGCAGCGAGAACCATGGTCGAGGGGGTACCGATTGCGCTATCCGTACAGCCACGCCCCGACTTCGTGGAGACGCCCACCGTTCGGGAGTTGACGGACCGAGCCCTGGCCTACCTGGGCGCCGGTTTCCCTGTCCACTTTCGCGGCCCGGCTGGCACAGGCAAGACCACCGTGGCCTTACACGTGGCTGCCCAGTTGGAACGCCCGGTGATGCTCATCGCCGGCGACGAGGAGTTCGCCACCTCGGACCTAATCGGTGGGCAGTACGGCTACCGCTACCGCAAGGTCGTTGACCGCTTCATCCATACCGTCATGAAGTACGAAGAAGACGCTATCCAGCGCTGGGTGGACAACCGCCTGACCACCGCCTGTAGACAGGGTTTCACCCTGGTCTACGACGAGTTCACCCGCTCTCGGCCCGAGGCCAACAACGTTCTCCTGGCAGTGTTGGAGGAGAGATTGCTCATCCTGCCCGACATGAACCGGCGGGATGCTTACGTCAAGGTCCATCCTGAGTTCCGGGCCATCTTCACCAGCAATCCCCAGGAGTACGCCGGCGTCCATGAAGCTCAGGACGCTCTCAGCGACCGGCTGGTAACCATTGATCTGGACTACTATGACCGGGAGACGGAGGTCGCCATCACTGCCACCCGTTCTGGCCTGTCCACGGAGGAAGCAGCCAGGATCGTGGATATCGTGCGGGACTTCCGAGCGTCGGGGGAGTATGATCAGGCCCCTACCCTGCGGGCCTGTATCATGATCGGACAGGTGACGGCCACGCAGGGTCTCCGTCCGGCAGCCGACGAGCCACGTTTCGTGCGCATCTGCCTGGACGTACTGGAATCCAAGACGGCCTTCACCAGCCAGGCCCGCGAGCGGCGCGCTCAGCAGCGCAAAATGCTCCTGAGCCTGATTGAGCACCACTGTGGCACTGATGGCTGATAGCAGATGGCTGATGGCAAATGGCAGATGGACTATCGGCTATTAGCCATCGGCTGGCAGAAAGGAATAAGAGTGGCATGAAGATCGAGCACACTAGAGGGATGCGGAACATTCCCACCATACAGGGGCTTCGGCACCGCTCACTGCCGACCAGCCGAGAACAGACCGTGGCCGAACTGGCCCGCCTGGAACACGAAAAGGCCCGTCTGAACCGGGAGCTGAAACTGTGGATTGACCACCAGAAGAGGACGGAGGGCCAACTCCAGCAAGTGGAAGAGCGACTCGCCCTCTTGCAGCAAATTCTGGAGCCGCCAGCCGCCGATGACTCTCCTCGGCGCAC
>CAYNWI010000208.1:0-5330 GCA_964400825.1 uncultured Anaerolineae bacterium
TGGCCCGCCGCATCGAGCGGGCTTATGCTTGTTTAGAGGATTGCCGCCTCTGCCCGCGAGAGTGCGGGGTGAATCGCTTGCAGGGGAAGCAAGGTTTTTGCCGGGCGGGAGCGGAGCCCAAGGTGGCCAGTTGGAACGTGCACCCCTGGGAGGAGCCGCCCATCAGCGGAACTCGTGGATCAGGCACCGTCTTCTTCTCCGGCTGCACGGGCCGCTGCCTCTTCTGCCAGAACTATCCCATCAGCCAACTGGGGGTGGGCAACGAGGTCTCCGTGGAACGCCTGGCGGAGATGATGCTGGAGCTGCAACGCAAAGGCTGCCACAACATCAACCTGGTAACACCAACCCACTTCGTGCCCCAGATCCTGGCCGCCCTCCCCCACGCCATCGAGAGGGGGCTCCACATCCCCCTGGTCTACAACACCAGCGGCTACGAGACGGTGGAGGTGCTGGAGCTCCTCGAAGGTGTAGTGGACATCTACCTGCCCGACGCCAAGTACGCCGACGACGAAACCGCCCGCCGCCTGTCGGGCTTCGTGCGCTACGTGGAGGCCAATCGCGCTGCCCTCCAAGAGATGTACCGCCAGGTGGGCGAAGAACTGGTTCTGGACGACGAAGGCATCGCCCGGCGGGGCCTCATCGTCCGCCACCTGGTCCTACCCGACGGACTGGCAGGCACACCAGAGGTGCTGCGCTGGCTGGCCGAGAACCTGTCGCCTCGCGTCCACGTCAGTCTGATGGATCAATACTTCCCCGCTCACAAGGCCGTGGGTCACCCCATCCTGGGTCGCAAGATCACCACTGAGGAGTACGAGGAGGCATTGAGCGCTTTCGACGAGGCGGGGCTGGAGAACGGCTGGAGGCAGGAGCACGGGGAACACGGATGACACGGAAGGCATGGAAGCACGGAGGACAGAGCCGATAGTTCAAAAACAGGGCGTCGGGTAGCACTCAGAACCCGACGCCCTGTTTTGAGGCTGGAAACTTACGCGGCCAGAGTTACCTCTGCCACTTCCTCTGAGGGAGCCCTGAGGCTGGGCGTTAGACTGAGCGTGAGCCTGGTGAAATAGCTCTGCGGGGGCGCGGCCTCGTTGCCATATTCTATCTCGCTTATCTCGGCATCAACCCGCAGGGTGGCGGTCTCCAGGACAATGGCCTTGCCGGGCTCGACCAGGATGGCTTCTCCCTTAGGGGCCAGCTTGGCCCGCAAAGCATCGTCGTCGTAGGCATACTTGCTCATCAACACCTTGGTGAGGGTGCGGATGTCGTTCTTGTCGAATAGCCAGGCCTCAAACGCCGTGATGTTGGCGGGTGGCCCTGCATTGACTATCTCGGAGATGCCCATGCCGCACTCACCCAGGAATTCGCCGCTGGGGGACTCAATGGGGAAAGACTGGTCGTAGCTGTCTTGCCCCAGGGTGTATCTGGCGATGAAGTGGCCCAGCGGCTCCCCAACATCCTCTGGCTTGGCTGCTTGCTGCATTGGAGGAAGCTGTCTGCCTAGCTTTGCTGGCTCCTCCGGGCGGCGTTCCCGCAAGACCGACGTGCCCACGATCACCCCAGCGATCACCAGGACTGCCGCCAGGACAATGCCAAGGATAGGTGCCAGCCGCCGAGCCAGCGCACGTATCGTTGTCTCCTGCACAGCAGGCTCAGGGGTCGCCATCTCTGCCTGTACCCCCAGCGCCGCCGCCAGGTTATCCAGACGTTGACCCTGCGCTCCGTCGCTTTTGGCTTTGAGCTGGCCAATGACCTGGCCCAGGTCCTTGGGGTCCCAACCCTCAACCCGCTGTCTGGCCAGCGCTACGTTGGTATTCAGGGTGTAGGAATCGGCCAGCATGCTGATATATGCCTCTTTGTGCTGCTGGCGCAGGTCGAAGGGGTCGGCATCATACCACTCCACCGGGAACACCCACCAGCCTAAAATGGGCAGGCCGATGATCACCCCCACGACGAGCCCTATCACGAGCCAGATGAGGCTCTCACGCCCTATTTTGATTTCGTTCATTTCTCCCCGCCTCCCATTCTTATCGATGGTACAATTCTATCACAAGTCGCCGTTTTCGACAAGTGAAGACCTATCCGAGTGCCTTGCTGGCCTGGGTCAGCACCTCCACCCCATCACCTCTCATAACCACGATGTCCTCGATGCGCACGCCGCCCCACCCCGGCAGGTAGATGCCTGGCTCGACGGTGAAGACCATGCCCGGCTCCAAGACATCTTCGGACAGGCGCCCCACCCCAGGCTTCTCGTGCACAGCCAGCCCCACGCCGTGGCCCAATCCGTGGCCGTAATTCTCGCCATAGCCTGCTTCCTCGATGACTTGACGAGCTATGCCGTCGGCCTGCTTGCCCTGCATCCCAGGCCGGATGTTACGCTCGGCTGTGAGTTGAGCCTCCAACACGATGGCGTGGATTTCCTTGAACTTATCGTCCGGTCGGCCCGCGCAGATGGTGCGAGTCAGATCGGAGTGGTAGCCGTCAATCACCGCCCCCATGTCAATCACAATCGGCTCACCAGCCTGAATCACCCGCTCGGAGACGGTGGCGTGGGGCATGGCCCCGTTAGGCCCTGAGCCAACGATGGTGTCGAAGGCCAGCTTCTCCGCGCCACGGGTGCGCATGAAAACTTCCAGTTCCCAGGCCACCTCCTTCTCCGTCATGCCCGGCTCGATGAAGTCCGCGATGTGGGCGAGAGCTTCGTCGCTCAGGGCGATGGCTTTCCTGATCTTGCCCAACTCGCCCTCGTCCTTGACGGCGCGGATCCTTTCCACCAGCCCCTTGGTGGGCACCAGCTCGAAGCCCTCGGCGACCTCCTGCCACTTCTGGTGCTGATCAACGGTGAGATGCGCACTCTCGAAGCCAACCGTCTTCGCCCCCACCTGCTGGATCAGCTCGGGAAGGAGCGTCTCGAACCTGGCCGTAACCTTTGCCAGGCGGAAGTCAGGAGCTTGCTTCTCGACCTGTTCGTAGTAGCGGAAGTCCGTAGCCAAAACGGCTTGATCCTGAGAGATCAAGAGCGCACCGTCCGAGCCGGTGAAGCCGCTGAGATAGCGCCGATTCTCCGGCTGGGTGATCAGGATGGCGTCGAGACCGTCGGTTGCTAAGGCCTCACGTAGTTTCGTTAGTCTCATTTCTAGCCTCCCCTAAAGTTTTTTGCCACGAATTACACGAATCCTTCGACTGGGCTCAGGACAGGTTTCACTAATTCATTCATCCTCCCTCGCCCTCGGGTGCGCCTTTCGATACACCTCCTTCGCCCGGGCCTGGGAGACATGGGTGTAGATTTGGGTGGTGGAGAGGCTGGCGTGGCCTAGAAGCTCCTGAACGGTCCGCAGATCAGCGCCGCCGTCCAGGAGGTGGGTGGCAAAGGTATGCCTTATGACGTGGGGCGTGACGCGCCTCTCCAGTCCGGCCAGTTTGGCGTATTTGTCCAGGATGTTGCTCACGCTGCGCGTCGAGAGGCGACTGCCCAGGCGGTTCAAGAAAAGAGCGCTGGTCGCCCTGTTCTCCTTGATCAGTTTTGACCGCCCGTCCTCGATGTAGCGCGTCAGAGCTCTGCACGCTGGCTTACCTAACAAAGCCAATCTCTCCTTGGCCCCTTTGCCCCAAACCCGAAGCTCACCGTGGCGGAGGTCCAAATTACTCAAATTGAGGCTCACCAGCTCGCTGACTCTCAGCCCTGAGGCATAGAGCACCTCCAGGATCGCCCGGTCGCGTTGGCCCTGGGGAGCCGTCGCGTCCGGGGCTGCCAGCAGGGCTTCGACCTGGTGCAGATCCAGATAATCGGGCAGGCGCTTGGGGACCTTGGGCGAGGAGATGACCCTGATGGGATTCGCGTCCAGTACGTCTTCCCGCACGAGATAGCGGCAGAAGGAACGCAACTCCGAGATTCGACGGGTTATGCTGGCCTTGACGTAGCCCTCAGCCTGCAACCAGGCCAGATACCGACGCAGGATGTAGCGGTCCACTCCCCCCCAGGAATCAATCCCCTGCTCTTTCAAAAAGTCAAAAAACTGCCCAATCTCGTGGCGGTAGTTCTTGACGGTGTAGGGAGAGGCGTTTTTCTCGGCTATGAGGTAGGTGACGAATTTGTCCAGGTGTTCGTCCATGGCTTCTTCAGATGTTCGGCCCCTGGTTTACCCTCTTAACGAGAGCAAGATCAGGCTGCCAGGTCTATCTCGTCCACGATGCCCACGACGACGGCGCGGATGGGGGCCGGGTCCATGTCCACCACCTGCCTGGCCGAGTTGCCCTCGTCAATGATCAGCACTGTATCGCCCAGGCCAGCCTGCACGTAATCAACGGCGATCCAGTAATGCCCCGTAGGCTCCCCCTCTGGCGTCAGCCGATCCACGATGAGCAACTTCTGGCCCTCGAAGACCTTATCCTTGAACGTAGCGACTACCGTACCACTAACTCGTCCGATATACAAGACACTCTCCTCAATTTGGGATTTGGGATTTGGGATTTGGGATTTGAGGCACGTCTATCTCATCCACGATCCCTGTGATAGCGTGATCTACGGGCACGAACTTCTCCGGCAGGGCCTGCGCGGCCTCCCGCACCCCAACGAAGAAGACGATGTCTCCGGGCCCGGCCAGGGCCGTCCCGTCGGCAGCCACCACTGGCTCCCCCATGGGATTCTGGAACTTGTCCAGGGGCTGGATGATCAGGAGCTTGATCCCCTCCAGACCTTTGTACTTTCGAGTAGCCACCAATCTGCCAATCACTTTGGCCAGTTGCATAGAAGCCTCCTCTGGCTGGAAGTTAGAGATTGGAGATTGGAGGTTGGAAGGTCTAACATTCCAACCTCCAACTTCCAACCTCCAACTACACGATTTTGTCCTTCATCTCTTCGTGCAACTGCGAGATGATGACCTGGCGCACCAAGAGCCCTTCTTGCTCTGGGAACTTCACCCCCGCCTCCACCGCGGCCTCGACCTCGGAGACCTCTCCCTCGATCAGCACGAACGATTTCCCGCCCAGGCCGTTGGCCAGGCGCAGCTCCAGGAGCGAGACGTCGGCAGCTTTGGCAGCGGCGTCGGCGGCGACGATGCAGGTGGCCACGGTGATGGTTTCGATGATGCCCAGGGCCTCGCCCTTGCCCGGCGGGGTGGCGGTGGCCAGGGCCGGGAAGATGGAGCGATGCACGTTGGGCAAGAAAAGCTGATCCACGACGGTGTCGGCCCCGGTCTCGATACCTGCCTGCAGCGACTCGTACACGGGGTCGGTGAGCCCGCCGATGAGGACGATGTACTTGCCGGGACACACCGGGCGAGCCTCCAGCAACTCCACAGGGGCCTTCTTCATCATCGCGTCGCCAGCCT
>CAYNWI010000209.1:0-5311 GCA_964400825.1 uncultured Anaerolineae bacterium
CGGGGTTGACAACTAAGGCATATACGTGATATACTTCTCCACACGAGCAACAAGTCAACGAGTCGCGCGTCAACTCATTGCCCCGTTGACTCGTTGCCTCATCAAACTAAACGGAGGAGGTAAAGAATGCCGACAGCCAGGGACATCATCGAGGCCATGCCCAGCGCCTTTGTGCCTGAGAGGGCCAAGGGCCTCAAGGCCACTTATCAGTTCGAGCTGACTGGCGAAGGGGGCGGTGATTGGATACTGGAGATCGCCGATCAGCAGTGCCAGGTCAAAGAGGGGGTTGCCGCTGAGGCCGATGCCACCATAAGCCTGGCGGCTGCCGATTACGTGGCCCTGGTCAAGGGAGAGCTCGACGCTATGGGGGCCTTTATGAGAGGCAAGCTCAAGGTCAAAGGCAACATGGGCCTGGCCATGAGGGTCGTCAACCTCTTCCAACGCCCCCCGTCCCCCCCAACCTTGGGGGGCTAGAGGGGCCAATCCCCCCCAACTTTGGGGGGCTAGGGGGGAGAAAAATGAAGCTGATCGTAAACCCAGAGGCGGCCAACCGCGCTGTGGGCAAGAACTGGCCGCGCATCTGCGATTTCCTCCAGGCCGAGGGAGCCGAGTTCGACGCCGTTCTCACCGAGGAGCCCGGACACGCCACCAGGCTGGCTCGGCAGGCCCTCAACGACGGCTACCGAACCATCGTGGCCGTGGGCGGGGATGGCACTCTCAATGAGGTGATCAACGGCCTGGTGGAGGAGGGGTCTGTTGACCCAGAGGTGACGCTGGGCATGATCCCCTGGGGCACAGGGGCCGACTTCGCGCGCATGGTGGACATTCCTCGCGATTACATGGGGGCTTGTCGCCATCTCCTGCGCAGCCAGCCCCGGCTCGTAGATCTGGGGAAAATAACCTGCCTCCGCGAGGGGCGAGAAGTGGAGCGTTACTTCATCAATGCGGCCGGCCTGGGCTTCGACGGTGAAGTGTCCAACCTGGTGAACCGTTTTCCCAAACTTCTGGGCGGCACCACGACTTACCTGACGTGTCTCTTCATCGGCCTGCTGACCTATCGGAACAAGAATGTGGAGCTTTCCTTCGACGGCCAGCCCGTGAGGGGGCGGGTCAACTCGGTTGTCGTCTGCAACGGCTGCTATTTCGGCGGGGGCATGTTCATCGCGCCCGGCGCCGCGTTCGACGATGGCCTCTTCTACGTGGTCATCCTGGGCAACCTGAACAAGCTGGAGGTTGTGATGAACGTGCCGCGAGTCTACAAGGGCACACACCTGACTCATCCCAAGGTGAGCCACTTCTCCGCCAAAGAGATCCACGTCGAAGCCAAAGAGCGCATGTTCCTCCAGGCTGAGGGGGAGTTGATCGGCGAGGCGCCAGCGACTTTTCAGGTGCTCCCACGGGCGCTGAAAGTGCTGGTTTGAATATGAGACCGGAGTTGCCAATGAAAAGCAACTTCGTGAAACGTAAAACGTCAAACGTAAAAACTTGTTGCGTGCTGCGTGGTCCGTCACATCCAATGCAACACGCAATACGCACCACGCAACATGGCCTGGCCTTCACCAAAACGATAGGGAGGACTATAAGTGGCTTTGCAAAAAGTTGATCTACTGGTGGCCGGCGGCATCGTGTTGACCGCTGACCAGGATTGGAACATCCATGACCCAGGAGCTGTGGCTGTGGACGGGGGAGCCATCGTTGGCCTGGGGGCGCGTGAGGAGGTGGAGCGGGCATACCGCGGACGGGAGCGGATTGACGCCAGCGGCAGGCTGATCATGCCCGGCTTGATAAACGCCCACACTCATGCGCCGATGACCCTCTTTCGCGGCATCGCCGACGATCTCCCGCTGGAGACCTGGCTGTATGACTACATCTGGCCGGCGGAGGCCAAATGGCTCAGCCCAAACTTCGTTCGCCTGGGCACTCAGCTCGCGGCGGCGGAGATGATCCGCTCTGGCACTGTCCTGTTCTGCGACATGTACTTCTTCGAAGATGACATCGCCGAGGTGTGCAAGGACGCCGGCCTGCGCGTGGTCGTCGGAGGGGCGCTGGTGGACTTTCCAAACGCCAACTACAAGACCCCTGAGGAGGGACTCAAATACAGTGAGGACTTGCTGCGCAGGTGGAGTGGTGATCCCCTGGTAGCTCCCTCGATCCAGCCGCACAGTCCGTACGCCGCCTCATCGGAGCTGATGCAGCAGGGCAAGGCGCTGGCCGATCAGTACGGCGCGCCCTACCTGCTCCACGTGTCGGAGACCCGGAGCGAGGTGCGGGAGAGCATTGAGAAGTACGGGCGCACACCTGTCGGTCGCCTGGCAGACCTGGGCGTCCTGGGCCCCACCACCGTAGCCATTCACGGCGTGCATCTGACAGACGAGGACATTGAACTGCTGGCTCAATTCGAGGCCGGCGTGGTTCACTGTCCGGAGAGCCAGTTGAAGCTGGCCTCTGGCCTGACCCCTGTGCCCAAGCTGCTGGAGGCGGGGGTCAAGGTTGGGCTGGGGACCGACGGCGCGGCCAGCAACAACGATCTGGACATGTTTGGCGAGATGGGGACGGCGGCCAGGGTTCACAAGATGATGGCTGGCGATCCCACCGTAGTTCCCGCTCGTCAGGCATTGGGCATGGCCACTCTGCAAGCGGCGCGGGTGCTGGGGTTGGAGGATCGGCTAGGCTCACTGGAAGTCGGGAAGCGGGGGGACCTGATCGTCTTGGACCTGGACGTGCCGCACATGGTGCCAGTGTACGACGTCACCTCGCACCTGGTTTACGCCGCCCATTCCAGCGACGTGCGGACGGTCATCATTGACGGTCGGGGCGTGATGCGGGATCGAAAGCTCCTGACCTTGGATGAGGGTGACATTTTCGCCCGTGCGAGGAAGATGGCTCGTCAAATCGTCGCCAGTTGGGGGGCGGGCTGATTTGTCTGCCAGGTGGGAGTGTGATAGAATATTCGCGGGTAAGCATATGAACAAATTATCAATCGTCATTCTGGCCGCTGGCCAGAGCACGCGCATGAAATCAGAGCTGCCAAAGGTGCTGCACCCTCTGGCTGGCAAACCTATGGTCCAATACGCTGTAGAGACGGCGGCTGAGCTCACCTCGGAGAAGCCACTGTTGGTGGTGGGCCACGGCGCGGATCAGGTGCGTCGAGCTGTAGGTGATCAGGCCGTCTACGTTGAGCAGCGGGAACAGTTGGGCACAGGCCATGCTCTCCTCCAGGCTCGTCCGCTGCTAGAAGACCAGAGCGAGATGGTTGCGGTTTGGTACGCCGACATGCCCCTCCTGTCTGCTGACACCTTGAGGCGATTGTGGGAACTTCATGGGGAAGGGCAAAGCCCTATCACCATGCTCACTGTCGAGGCCGACGATCCGATGGGTTTTGGGCACATCCTGCGCGGCGAAGCCGACCACGTGATTGGCATCGTGGAGGAAGCGGTAGCCACCGAAGCTCAGAAGGCGATCCGCGAGCTCAATTGCGGCGTCTATTGCTTCGACGGCGATTGGCTCTGGCCGCACCTGACCCAACTGTCCCTCAGCCCCAAGGGAGAGTACTACCTGACCGATCTGGTAGCCATGGCCGTGGCTGAGGGCCAGGTGGTGGAAGCCCTGAAGATCAGCGATGTCAACGAGGTGCTGGGAATCAACGAGCGTACGCATCTGGCCCAGGCCGAAGCGGTCATGCGGCGGCGCATAAACCAGAAATGGATGCTGGAGGGCGTAACCTTGCTTGCTCCGGCCCTGACTTTCATAGATGCTACAGTCACAATCGGTCAAGATTCAGTCATCTACCCCAATACCTACCTTGAGGGCGCGACAGTCATTGGATGCCAATGCCGCTTGGGCCCTAACACCATCGTCCGCGATTCGACCATCGGCCATGGATGCACCATCGAGGCCTCGGTGGTGGAAGGGGCTGTTCTGGAGGATGGCGCGGACGTTGGACCCTTTTCCCACCTGCGCAAGGGTGCGCACCTGGCCCAGGGGGTGCACGTGGGCAACTTCAGCGAGATCAAGAACTCGTATCTGGGCCCCGGCACCAAGATGGGGCATTTCAGCTACCTGGGCGATGCCACGGTGGGCCAGGATGTCAACGTCGGGGCAGGGACGATCACCTGCAACTACGACGGCCAGCGCAAACACCCTACCATCATCGAGGATGGCGCTTTCATCGGCAGCGACACCATGCTGGTGGCCCCCGTGCGCGTGGGGGCCGGGGCGAAGGTCGGTGCCGGCTCGGTAGTGACTCACGACATCCCTCCGGGCAGCATAGCCTACGGCGTCCCGGCGCGGGTGAAGGGCGGAGTGAAGGAGGAATAGGTGGACTACGAGGCTCTGATCGCCAAGGCGATGGAAGCGCGGAAGAAGGCTTATGCCCCCTATTCGCATTTCGCCGTGGGAGCCGCACTGCTGGCCAGGTCGGGCCGCGTCTACACAGGCTGCAACGTGGAGAACGCCTCTTATGGACTCTCGATCTGTGCTGAGCGCACAGCGGTCTTCAAAGCCGTCTCCGAAGGTGAGCGCGAATTCGAGGCCCTTGCCGTTGTCACCGACAAAGGCGTCACCCCCTGTGGTGCCTGCCGCCAGGTGTTGATGGAGTTTGGGGACGACATCCAGGTGATCGTGGCCGATGTGACTGGCAGGTATCGAGTTTTTGGCCTGCAAGAGCTGCTGCCAGAGGCTTTTAACTCCAAGGATTTGGGGTGAGAGAGTAGAGATCAGAGCCGCTCTTGCAGAGCGGCTTTTTATTCGCGTCCGGAATAGCTTACCTGCTCCCGCTGGACCCTAGTCCAGCGGCCCCGGCGGCCTGTTTTGACCGCCAGGTGTGTGTTTCAAGGTTTTCAGCGCTGGTCGTTGCTGTTGGAGCAGCGGACTAGGGTCCGCTGTGAGCAAGGCGAGTGGTTACTTGCGTCCTTGTGAAGCCGATGGTATAATTAAGCCCAACTGGGAGAGCGTGGAGAGGCGGATATGGAGCAGGTTGGCTTGAACGTCAAAATGGCCGAGGTCAGGGCCTTGTGCGAGGCCAAGGGATTCTCCGCCGAGCACAGGCGCATCTGGGAGATGTTGGCCCTGATCCACAGCGAGATCTCCGAGGCCAGCGACTGCTACAAAAAGGGCCAGCCCCTGGAGGCTGTGGGCGAGGAACTGATTGACGCCATCATCCGCATCCTGCACCTCCTCTCAGCCCTGGGCCTGGATGCGGAGAAGATATACCAGGAGAAGATGGCCAGGAACTGGGAGAGGCCGTACAGGTATGGCACGGTCAGGGGAGGGTGATATCCAATACCCAATATCCAATAGCTGCTGGATATTG
>CAYNWI010000210.1:0-5301 GCA_964400825.1 uncultured Anaerolineae bacterium
CTGCGCTAGAAGGCACGTACGGCGTGGCGGGCATGGACTTTCAACAACACGACTATTCGAACATGGACCTGCGGGCCAGAAAGTCGTGGTTTATGTTCGATGATGAAATCGTAGCTTTGGGAGCAGGCATCAACAGCACGTCCGGGCGCCAGATCGAGACCGTCGTCGAAAACAGAAGTTTGAACTCCCAGGGAGATAACGACCTCGTTGTGGATGGTACAGTGCAGCCTTCCGCGCTGGGATGGACAGAACAACTTACCAATGTAAACTGGTTTCATCTGGCTGATACGGGGGGGTATGTGTTTCCCGGCGGCGTGGACCTGAATTTCTTGAGGGAGGAAAGAGCCGGCAAGAATGAAGACATCAACACCGCATTTTACGTTCCGGGCAACGATGAGTTCGACACGACTGAGAAGAGAGCGTTCTGGACCTGGGTGCGTGAAGACGGTACCCACTACACCTGGACGGGTTCGGCGTTGGAAATCATAACTCAGCAAGGCGCACTGGCAGGTGCGGCAAACTCCACTCAGAATCTGCTTCTGACCGAGACGCCCCCCGAAGACTTTCGCATCACCACCAGGCTTACCTTCGCGCCCTCAGAAGTGGGTCAGGAAGCGGGGCTGATCCTCTACCTGGATGATGACAACTATGTGGTGATATGCAGCAGTTACGATGACGATGGCCATAGCCTGAAAACGGTCAGTGAGAGCCAGGGGGTGGCATCTACTCAAAGCATTGCCAATGCATTTGGCTCGACAGTCTACTTGAGAATTGACAAGAGCGGGAGCCAATACGCCATGTATGCCAGCGGTGACGGGGAAGCGTGGGGGGAGCCACTTCACACCTGTATCAATGAACTGGCAGGAGATGCCGACAAGGGCTGGAACCTTGACCTGAGAATGGGGCTTTTCGCCCAAAACGGGAGCGGCACCGTTCCAGAGGTCATCGCAGAATTCGACTACTTCCACTTCGAACACACCAGGAACTATCTCACCGTGTGGCTGGCCCATGGCATGGACCCTAACGACGCCTCTTACAGCTACGTTGTTTTGCCTGGTAAGACTGCCCACGAAGTCGGTGAGTATAGCGCCCATCCAGATGTGGTGATTCTGGCAAACAATAGCAGCGTTCAGGCGGTAAAGGAAGCCAAGCTGGGAATCACAGGCGCCAACTTCTGGTCAGATACGGGCGGCAGTGCTGGGTTTTTAACTGCCCATAACAAAGCCGCGGTTGTTATCAGGGAACATAGTGATGGGGCTACTACCGTCGCTGTGGCGGATCCTACCCATACCCAGAGTACGATAGCCGTAGAACTGGCCAGAACTGCGACCTCAGTGTTGGGTCACGACCCCACTGTTACCGTGCTGCAGTTGTCTCCAACTGTTAAATTGGAGGTGAACGTGGCCGAGACGCCAGGAAGAACGCACACTATCGTGCTAGAGGTGTTGCCTCTGGATTTCCACGTGTTCCTGCCAGTGATTTCGGTGGGGATGCCATGTTCACCCCAGGCGTGTTCTGTTTTGCCGCTGCTTTCCACGGCTGAACAGTGATGGCATAGCCCAGAAGAAGCCCGTCTGTTGCCAAGCAGGCGGGCTTTTTGGGTGTAGTTGTGAAGAAACGGGGACAAAACCGTTACAGACTCGTAACATTTGTCGGTACAGGCGTAACCATTTGGTGGTAGAATATGGATGCAATTGAAGTGCGCCTCGCGCTTCCTAGAAAGTCCCTAAACCCTGCCCCTCTACCCTTTACATTTGCCAGCCTTTATAGTAGAATCAGGGCAGCATGAGTTCAGTGGTTAGTGCTCCGATGGAGGTGGTTTTGAAGATTGGCCAAAAGCTGTGCCGTTGGTTCACCAGGGCAAGAGTATCCCCCAAGAGGTTATTTGCTTGGGCTGAGAAAAGACGCCCTCTTGTGGTCATTCTGATCCTGTACGTCTTGATCACATTGCTCCATAGTTTCATCACTCCCGCTTTCGAGGCCCCTGACGAGGTTGGTCACTTTGAGTATATGGTGTTTATCGCTCAACGACATCGTCTACCAACCGTTCAAGATCGTGGTCACATCTCAGAGATCTCGATAGTGCTTCATCCACCGCTATATTATTATCTCGGGGCTCTGGTGCTTAGTGCCCTGCACCCATTTGATATGGGAGTGCAATACCCCTATCAATTTGATCTCTACGTAGACCCACGGTTTTGGGATAATTGGGAAGGTAATTGGCTCATCCACGGTTCGGAGGAAATCTTCCCCTACAAGGGAAATGCGCGGGCGAATCATTTGCTGCGTCTGCCTTTCGTGATCATGGGAGTTCTCACTGTGCTTTTTACCTATAGAACTGCCGCCGAGGCCTTTCCAGAGAACGAGTCATTGGCTGTCGGCGCGGCGGCGATATGCGCTTTTATTCCTCAGTTCGCTTTCATAAGTGGGATGGCCAACAACGATAACCTGGCTACATTGCTGTCTTCGATGGCGATTTTCTATTTGGTGAAGATTTTGAAAAGACCCCCAATCGCTTCCAGAAACTTAATCAAGTTGAGTTTGATTGTGGGATTGGGAATATTGACGAAATACACTACCTTTTTCCTCATCCCTCTCGCCCTGGTAGTAATCCTGATGAGGAGTGAGGACAAGCAACAAGCACTCAAACTATCGCTCCTGTTTCTTCTCATAATCGGGCTGGTAGCGGGTTGGTATTACTATAGAAATCTAGTGCTCTATGGCGACCCTCTGGCCTCAAAGATTCGCTTCTCCATTGACCCTTGTGCAGACCGCAAATCTATCACCGATCCATTTTTCAGGCAATCCTATTTTTCAGCGATATACAAGTCCTTTGTCGGAAATCTCGGTAGTCTCAGTATTCCTCTGCCAAGGAGCACCTATTACGCTTTCGGGTTTCTGCTGATAGGAGGGAGCCTGGGCCTACTTTGGCTCTTCTTGTGTCCAAAGCCAAAAGAAGCGAGTTTGTCGCCATCTCAGAAGCATGTTATTATAATCTTACTTCTCAGCATAGCGTTGTTGCTTATCAGTTCTATCATACATCACCTCTCTTACACTGCTCCGCAGGGAAGAAACCTGTTTCCTATCCTTCCAGCGGTAAGTGTCCTCGTAGCGTTGGGGTTGAGCGTTTTCCTTCAAAAGGTGCCCTGGCCCAAGGCCCTGTGGGGCTTCCTGATCTGCTCAATGCTTTTCCTGAACCTGTTCTGTATCTTCAGGTGTCTCTTGCCAGCTTATCACCCTTTTCGTCCACAGGGGATGAGAGCGAACTTGGGCGGATTGATTACGCTGATAGGTTATGAATTGGATAAAACGCACGTGGAGCCAGGCGGTGATCTCAACTTGGTCCTTTTTTGGCAAGGACAGCAGAAGATGGATCGGGATTACACCGTTTTCACCCATCTGTTGGGCGAGAGCTATCATCTGGCGAGCGAGAGCTTTCTTTGGAGCCAGAAGGACAACATGCCTCTTTGTGGGAGCTACCCCACCAGTCGCTGGCTGGAGAACGAGGTAGTGGTTGACAGGTATGACATCGCCGTTCAATCTGACACGCCGCCGGGACTCTACCGCATCGAGGTTGGCATGTACCTGCTGGAGACAGGTCAGCGGCTTCCTGTGTTCGACGATAGGGGTAAACGCATGGCTGAGGATAGGGTATTGTTTGAAGGGACGATAGAGGTGGTGACAGCGAAATGAGAACCCTCACCAGAGTCCTTGCTTCTATCGCCCTGCTCTCGTTAGCCATCTTGGTAAGCGGATGCGCCGAGATTCCCGACACTGCTCAGAGCCAACACAGCCAGCCAGTGAGGGAAGTCTACGGGTCACACACGGTGGGGCAGACCTTCGTCGCCCACGAGAACGGCCTGAGCAGGATTGACGTGCTGCTGGCGACTTACGCCAGGAAGAACACTTTTCCCGTGACCTTCCGCCTGAGGAAAAGCCCGGACGCCGCCGACGACATGGCCACGATCACCATCAATGCTGCCAGGGTGAAAGACAACGCTTATCACCAATTCACGTTCGCTCCCATCCCCGATTCCCAAGATGAATCCTATTTCTTCGCCATCGAGTCGCCCGAATCGGTTGCCGGCAACGCCATCACTATCTGGCATGATCCGGATGATGCTTACGACGAAGGGGCGATGTATGTGGATGGCCAAGCCGTAGGCGGAGATTTGGCCTTCAGAACATATTACGGCGGATTGGGGGACGTCGCCAGCGGCGTCCGTGGCGGTATCGGCCACGGCCTATCCCTGCTGGTTCTGGCAGCACTGCTTTTCACCCTGCCTGGTGGTGCCTTGCTGGTCTTGCTGCCCCCTGGGAAAGAATTTGATTTCACCCAGCGGCTGATACTTTCGGTAGGCTTGAGCGTGGCTCTCTTCCCGTTGCTCCTTTTCGTTAGCAGCAATCTGGGCTTCAGGCTGGATATGGCGAAGGTGGCGGGCTTGCTGGTGGTTTGCGGGGTGGTGAGCTGCTGGGGGCTGTATCGCGCCGTTCGGCGAGGCCAGGCCGGTACGAAGCAGCGGAGTCCCGAACTTGTTCGGGATGTTCCCACTACGGCGTTAGTTCGCGAGCGAGAAGACCTCCAACAAGTTGGGGACTCCCACCAGAGACCTCGCCCGGACGTTCACTACGGGTTAAAATCCAGCCCCGCAGGGGCTTTGTCCTTTCAGCACGGGGGTTTAGCCCCGTGCTTGCTGGCCTTCGTTTTCGCGCTGTCTTTGGCGGTGCGGCTGCTCATGATCAGAGGCATGCCCTATCCAGCCTGGTCCGACTCCTATCATCACACCATCATCTCCCAGATGATCGCCGAGGGGGGCGTGATTCCCCAGTCGTATCGGCCTTACCTGCCCATTGATACCTTCGCCTACCATTTCGGCTTTCACTCCACCGTGGCCTTTTTCCATTGGGTTACTGGCATGAGCCTGCCTCAGGCTGTCCTAGTAGTAGGGCAGATCCTCAACGCCCTGGCAGCCCTCAGCGTCTATCTGTTGACCCAATACCTGACGAAAGACCGCTGGGCTGCTTTGGTCAGCGCTCTGATCGCCGGCTTGCTGTCCGTCATGCCAGCCTACTACGTGAACTGGGGTCGCTATCCTCAACTAGGCGGCCAGGTTATCTTTCCGGTGGCTGCTGTCTTGGCTATCGGAGGCCTCGGAACCGCCAGGTTAGACTATAAGCGCCTTATCTTGACCGCGCTTGCTGCCGTGGGGCTCTTTCTGACTCATTATCGGGTGTTGCTGTTCTATGGCCTGTTTGTGGTAGTTTACCTGTTTTGCCAATCGTGGTCTTATCGTCGAGAGC
>CAYNWI010000211.1:0-5269 GCA_964400825.1 uncultured Anaerolineae bacterium
ACCTGCGCCTCACCGACGTCAAGTTCGAGTCCTACGGCTGCGCCTCCAACATCGCTACTGGCTCCATCATCACCGAGCTGGCCAAAGGGAAGACGCTGGAAGAGGCCAAGGCGATCACCTGGAAGCAGGCCTCGGAGGCGCTGGGCGGCCTGCCGCCCATCAAGACGCACTGTTCCGTGCTGGCCGTAGACGGGCTGCAGGCGGCCATCCAGAACTACGAGGAGCGCCATGGGCTGGTCAAGGAGCGCGTGCCGACCACGGTCGAAGTGGTGCGCAAGCGGCTCAAGCGCGTGATGAACCCGCTGACCGGGCTCGACCTGGTGCGCACCAAACTGGTCAAAGACATCGAGGTCAGCGACGGGACGGTGCGCGTGGAGCTCGACTTGCCCTCTGACCACCAGTTCGCCGCCAACATCCAGGAGGAGATCATGGAAAAGATCGAGCCTTTGTGGGACGTGGACAAGGTGGTAGTGGAGTTTACGGAATGAGGTGGAACAATGGCTGAGATCAAAGTTGACTGCCGGGGGGAGACCTGCCCCGTGCCGCTGGTAGAGGTGCGTAAGGCGCTGCGCAAGGCCGCGCCGGGCGACGTGATCGAGGTCGTCGGCACGCACCCGGCCTCGAAAAAAGAGATCCCGATGGCGGTCGAGGCGTTGGGGTTGGAGTTGCTGAGCGTCGAGGGAACGGACACCGACTGGACGATCCGCATCCGGCGATAGGAGAGAAGGCAATGGCAGACCGAGTGACTATCGTCTTGCACAGCGGCGATATGGACAAAATCTACAGCGCGCTGATCATCGGCAATGGCGCGCTGGCGATGGGCATGGAAGCGACGATTTTCTTCACCTTCTGGGGACTCCAGCGGCTGCGAAAGGATAACGCCCTGAGCTTGCCGAAGGGCGGGTTGGAAAAAGGCCCGCTCTCCAAAATGCACATGCTGGGCCTGGGTAAGTTGATGATCGAGCAGCGTATGGATAAAGCCAACGTGGCCTCGCTGGAAAAGCTGATGGCCGACTTCAAAGAATTGGGCGGCAAGATCATCGCCTGCGAGATGACGATGGAGATCATGGGCCTCAGCCGTGAGGATTTGCGCGAGGACTTGATTGACGACTACGGAGCTGTGGGGACCTACATCCAGGAGGCGCGCGAGTCGGCCATTACGCTCTTTATCTGATAACTGGACTGGCGTTTTTTCGTAGTGACGACTTCAGTCGTCCACAATGGAGCCAAAGCGACTGAAGTCGCTACTACGAACCCCTATATCTTGTGTTTTTTCGTCAGACTCCAGTGAGTAGAGGTGTAAGAAAATGGCGAAACGGATTACCTTGCCCGTCCAGGGCATGACCTGCGCTTCGTGCGTGGCCCATGTGGAACGGGCTTTGAAAGGCGTTGAAGGGGTGAGCGAGGCCAGCGTAAACCTGGCGACGGAGCAGGCGTCAGTCACCCTCGATCTCAAACTGGTTCCACTAGACCATCTGGTGGACGCCGTGCGCGACGTTGGCTACGACGTAGCCATCGAGAAAGTGTCCTTGCCCATCGGCGGGATGACCTGCGCCAGTTGCGTGGCCCACGTCGAGGGGGCGCTGGCCGGCATCCCTGGCGTGGTGAGTGTCAACGTCAACCTGGCCACCGAAAAGGCCAGCGTGGAGTACATCCCCACCCTGACCGGGCTGCCCGACTTTCGCCGCGCCGTGGCCGAGGCGGGTTACGAAGTGCTGCCCACTGCGGAGGAGCGAGCCGAAGAGGAGCTCTCCCGCGAGGTGCGTAAGATGCATGACGCACGACGCAGGATGCTGCTGGCCTGGGTCTTTACTATCCCTGTTATTTTATGGATGCTGCCGGAGATGCTGGCCGGGCTGGCCTGGCCCAACGAGACGGTCTTCAAGCTGGGCATGCTTCTGCTGGCCGCGCCGGTGCTCTTCTGGGTGGGGCAGCGCACCTACGTGGCCGCCTGGCGCTCAACGACGCACGGCGCGCCCAACATGGATGCCCTGATCGCCATGGGCACCGGGGCCTCCTTCCTCACCGGCGTCGCCACTTTCTTTACGCCCATCCCCTCCTACGCCGGAGTGTCGGCTATGATCATGGCCTTCCACCTGACTGGCCGCTACGTGGAGGCCAGCGCCAAGGGCCGCGCCTCGCAGGCCATCCGCAAGCTGTTGGAACTGGGGGCCAAAACTGCCCAGGTTATGGTTGACGGCGTGGAGAAGCAGGTGCCGATTGACGAGGTGCAGGTGGGCGACGTGATGGTCGTTCGTCCCGGCGAAAAAATACCCACCGACGGCGTCGTGGTCGAGGGGGAGAGCGCGGTGGACGAATCTATGGCCACCGGCGAATCCATGCCGGTCAACAAGCACGCTGACGGCGAGGTGATCGGCGCCACGGTCAATCAGGACGGGCTGCTCAAAGTGCGGGCCACCCGCGTGGGCAAGGACACCTTCCTGGCCCAGGTGGTGCGCCTGGTTGAGCAGGCCCAGGGCACCAAAGTGCCCATCCAGGCCTTCGCCGACCGGGTGACGGCCGTCTTCGTGCCCATCGTCCTGGTCGTGGCCCTGCTCACTTTTCTGGTTTGGCTCTTCTTCCCCAGTGCGCTGCGACCTGTGGCCGAGTGGGCCAGCCATTTCCTGCCCTGGGTGGACCCCAGTCTGAACACCTTCACCCTGGCCTTGATCACCGCCGTCTCCGTGCTGGTCATCGCCTGTCCCTGCGCCCTGGGGCTGGCCACGCCCACGGCGTTGATGGTCGGCAGCGGCATCGGGGCCGAAAACGGCATCCTCATTCGCACTGGCGAGGCCATCCAGGCCATGCGCGACGTGCGGGTGGTGGTGTTCGACAAGACGGGAACGCTGACCAAAGGGCAACCCGAGGTGACGGATCAAATATCCAATATCCAATATCAAGCGTCAAACGTGAAACGTGAAACGTCAAACGTGAAACGTCAATCCGCAGCTCAAGATTTGCTCTATTGGGCAGCATCGGTGGAGGTGGGGAGCGAGCACCCACTGGGCAAGGCAGTGGTGCGACGGGCCGAGGAGCAGGGAATTGCTCTGGGCGAACTGACCGCCTTTGAGGCGCTGCGCGGCAAGGGCGTGCGAGGCAAGGTGGACGGAAAAAGTGTGTTGGTGGGCAGCCGGGCGCTGATGGAGGAGAACGGCGTGGAGGTGGCGGCGATGGAAGACGAGGTGCGCCGCCTGGAGGACGAGGGCAAGACGGCCATGCTAGTCGCCGTGGACGAGGACGGAGTCCCGAACTTGTTCGGGGTGCTGGCCGTGGCCGACACCCTCAAGGACGACGCCGTAGACGCCGTCCGCGAACTGAAGGCGCTGGGCTTGCGCACGGTGATGATCACTGGCGACAATCAGCGCACCGCGCAGGCCATTGCCCGACAGGTGGGCGTCGTCCATGTGCTGGCCGAAGTGTTGCCGGAGGACAAGCTGGTCGAGGTCAAACGATTGCAAGCGGAAACCGACGGATTGGTGGCTATGGTCGGCGACGGCATCAATGACGCTCCGGCTCTGACCCAGGCCGATGTGGGCATCGCCATCGGCAGCGGTACGGACATCGCCATCGAGGCCGCCGACGTTACGCTGGTGCGCGGCGATCTCTCCGGCGTGGTCAGCGCGGTGAAGCTCTCCCGAGCCACGTTCAACAAAGTTAGGCAAGGGCTATTCTGGGCCTTCTTCTACAACGTGGTCATGATCCCGCTGGCTATTCTGGGAATGATGCACCCCGTGCTGGCCGAGATCGCCATGGCCAGCAGTTCGGTGACCGTAGTGACCAACGCCAACCTGCTGCGGCGGGTGGACATCAGACCCAGTTACGCCCGGCATTAAAAACTGGAAGGAGGTGAGCAAAATGGCAATAGATCCGGTCTGCAAGATGGAAGTGGATCCGAAGACGGCTCCGGCCAAGACCGAGTACAAGGGCAAGACCTACTACTTCTGTGCACCGGGCTGCAAGGTGGCCTTTGAGAAGGACCCGGAGAAGTATCTCAAGGGTGAGGGCGAACACGCGCACTGAGGGCATTGCCAGAGAGCGTTTTCACACCTGGCCTGGTTGTTTCGAACGGTAGCTGGCATCGAAGTAAAAAGCATAGGAGCAAAGGAGGCAATGTCATGAAAGCAAGAAAAATTAGAGAAGGCATTTGCTGGATGGGTGCGGTGGATTGGGATCGGCGCCTGTTCGATTCCCTCATCCCACTGCCCGATGGCACGAGCTACAATTCCTACCTGATTCGGGGGAGCGAGAAAACGGCTCTGCTGGACACCGTTGATCCCAGCATGACCGACGTCCTCATGTTCCAACTGGAGAGCGTGCCGCACATTGATTACGTCGTTGCCCACCACGCGGAGCAGGACCATTCCGGAGCCATCCCCCAGGTGCTTGAGAAGTACGGGGACGTGAAGGTCGTCGCTACACCCAAAGGGAAGGGAATGCTGATGGATCACCTGCTCATTCCAGAGGAGAAGTTCATCACCGTCGAGGATGGGGAAACTCTGTCGCTGGGGGACAAGACGCTGGAGTTTATCCACACCCCCTGGGTCCACTGGCCTGAAACCATGGTGACCTACCTGCCGGAGGAGCGCATCCTCTTCACCTGCGATTTCTTCGGTTCGCACCTGGCCACCACGGACCTGTACGTCACCGAAGAGTGGCGCGTTTACGAGGCCGCCAAGAGGTACTATGCGGAGATCATGATGCCCTTCCGCAAGATCATCCGAAAGAATCTGGAAAAGGTCGGGGGGCGTGAAATCGAGCTCATTGCGCCAAGCCACGGGCCTATCTACGACCGACCAGCGTTCATCCTTGACGCCTACCAGGATTGGGTCTCGGAGGAGCCTAAAAATGTGGTGGTCCTTCCCTATATTTCCATGCACGGTAGCACCGAGAAGATGGTGGAATACCTGGTCAGCGCCTTGGCCGAAAGAGGGGTCACGGTGCACCAATTCAACTTGGCTGTGACCGACATCGGAAAACTGGCCATCACCCTGGTGGATGCCGCCACGATTGTCATCGGGACGCCTACGGTTCACGTCGGCCCGCATCCCAACGTGGTTTACGCCGCCTATCTGGCTAATGCCCTGCGTCCCAAGCTGAGGTTCGCTTCGATCATTGGTTCCTACGGCTGGAACAGCAAGGCCATAGAACAAATCGCTGGGTTGATTCCAAATCTGAAAGTAGAGATATTGGACCCCGTCCTCTGCCAGGGATTTCCCAGGGAGGCTGATTTCAGGGCCTTGGACAACCTGGCGGCCACCATCGCGGAGAA
>CAYNWI010000212.1:0-5269 GCA_964400825.1 uncultured Anaerolineae bacterium
AGAATCCACCGGCGGCCGGCGGCCCATGCTGCTACGCCTCAACTACCAGGCCGGTTTCGTGGTCGGTGTTAAGCTCATGGAACAGACCATTACCAGCGCTCTGACTGACCTGGATGCCAGCGTCCTTCACCACCGGGCGACCCCTCTGACGACCGCCACTGGAACGGAGCCGTCGGTGGTCATCCGGGCGATTATCCAGGCGGTCGAGAACACCATCTCCGAGGCGGGGGTGGATCGTGCCCGGGTGTTGGGGATCGGCATCGGCATGGCCGGGGTGGTGGATGGCGAGGCCGGGATCTGTCGCTACTCCCCTTTCTTCGGCTGGCGAGATGTGCCTATTGCGGAACCGGTAGCAGCCCATTTCGGCCTGCCGGTCTATCTTGAGAACGACGTCAACACCTTGACCATCGCCGAGCAGTGGTTCGGCTACGGCCACGGAGTGGACCACTTTGTGGTGGTGACGGTGGGCCGAGGTGTGGGTGCCGGCATCGTGGTCAACGGTCAGTTCTATCGGGGAGCGTTGGGCGGCGCAGGGGAGCTGGGGCATATCACCTTGCAAGAAAACGGCCCGCCCTGCGACTGCGGGAAGCGGGGTTGCCTGGAGGCCCTGACTTCGGATCCGGCGATGGTGCGCCAGGCCCGGGTGGCCATCACCCTGAGAGAGCGGACAGTGCTGGCCGAGGCCGAGCCGTTGACCCTGGAGGCCATCGTGGCGGCAGCCGAGGCAGGGGACGAGTTGGCCCGACGGCTGCTGGGCGACGCAGGGCATTGGCTGGGGATCGGCATCGCTCACCTGGTGAACATTCTGAACCCCCAGATGGTGATCGTGGGCGGCGAGGGAGTGCGGGCTGGTGAGTGGCGCTTCGGCCCCATGCGGGAGGCCATCCACGAGCATGCTTTCGACGGCCTGGCCGACGAGTTGGAGATCATCATTGAACCCTCAGGGGATGAGACCTGGGCGCGAGGCGCAGCCTGCGTGGTGCTGGGGGAGATATTTAAGCCGCCGGTGGACAGGAAGGAAGCCATAGATCTGATGGCGGCGATGGTCTGATGCTATCAGACTGTGCCTTTTTTTCGCCTGGCTTTCTTCGGTCACAGAATGAAGTTGAGGAAGGGGGTGATAAATGAGGAACCCACAGACAGCTTGATCGTTTTGACCGATCGTCCAATCTCGAGTAAAATCTAAAGGAGGAAAATCCAATGAACAAGCGAAAGCATCTCACGTCTCTGATCACGGCTGGCCTGGTAGCACTGGCCCTGCTGGTTACCGCCTGCGCCCAGCCTACCCCCCAGGTGATCGAAAAGCCGGTAGTCGTCGAGAAAGAGGTTCCGGTCACCATCGAGGTGGAGAAAGTGGTCACTGCCATACCGCTACCGCCAAGCCCGGTCACCATTTCCTTCTGGCATGCCTACAGTGAAGCAGAAATGAACTTGTTTGAGGATACGCTCATCCCAAAGTTCGAGGCTGCTCATCCAAATGTCACGGTGGAATCAGTTCAGGTTCCGTATAATGATTTCCGGCGTAAGTTGCTCACTTCTATCGCTGGAGGTTCGGCACCTGATCTGATTCGATCCGACATTATCTGGGTGCCAGAGTATGGCGCCATGGGAGCATTGGTTGCCTTGGATGTGCTCATGCCAGACTTCCAAGAGTACGCGGATGCAGTTTTCCCTGGCCCCTTGGAAACGAACTTCGCCAATGGGCATTACTGGGGTCTACCCCTGGATACCAACAACCGAGTGTTGGTTACCAATACAGCAATGTTCGAGGCGGCTGGAATATCTGGTCCCCCAAAAACCATTGAGGAATTCCTTGCAGCCTGCAAAAAGATAAAGGCGCTCGGCGAGGACAAATACTGCTTCGCAGATGGTGGCACATATGCATGGGCAGTCAATCCTTGGATCTGGAGCTTTGGTGGCGATATAACCGATCCTGGTTTCACTACAGCGACTGGTTATCTGAACGGCCCTCAAACAAAAGCCGCCTACGAGTTCCTCAAGAACCTGATAGACCAAGGCTACATGCACCCTAGCATCAAGGGCGGTATAGGTAACGTTGGCATTGACACCTGGGGAGGATTTGGCAATGACGAGATTGCCATGATCCTTGAGGGTCCGTGGTTCCCGACTATCTTTGGGACAGAAAAGGAATATAGCCTTTCTTTGATGCCGGCCGGACCTGCTGGACCAATATCCGTTGTCGGCGGGGAAGACATCGTCATGTTTGAACAGAGCCAGCACAAGGAAGAAGCGGCTGAGTTCATCCGCTTTATGCTCTCCGAGGATAGTCAGGTCGCCATGGCCTCCGTGGGGCAGATGCCTGTCTTAAAAATCCTTGCGGAGCCAGGTTCCCTCATTGATCTTGACTTCTACGGGATCTTCCTTGAGCAGGCAAAAACCGCCAGAGCCAGAACGCCGCATCCAAACTTCACTAAGATAGAGGAGATTTACACACTTGCAGGTTCAGCCTACTTGCGTGGGGAAGCGAGCTTTGAAGACCTCTTCAACCCGGCAGTGGAAGAAATCAATGCGCTGCTCGCACCATAGTAAATAAGGAACTTCGGGAGGCCCATTTGTATAGGGCCTCCCGATTCATTACCCTCGTTTTTGAGTATGAATATTTCTCTTCGTAAGCAACGAATTCTATATGCCTTTATCTTCCTGCTGCCAGGTCTTCTGCTCTATTTAATATTTGTTATCTATCCCATTCTTAAAACTTTCCAGATAAGTTTCTATGAATGGAACATTATTCCTGGGGAACCCAGTGAGTGGGTTGGGGTCGGGAATTATATCCGTGCTCTTAATGACCCTGTGGTTAGAATATCCCTTCGCAATACTTTCATGTATACGCTTGTGACCGTTCCCGGTCAACTGATCCTGGCGCTTATAGTGGCTTTATTGATGAATTACATCACACGGGGCAGTACATTCTTCAGAACTATATATTATTTGCCTGTGATCACTTCGTGGGTGGTTGTTTCGTTGTTATTCAATTATTTATTTCAAAGCCCAAAGGGAATAATAAATCACATTCTTATGAATGTTTTGCATCTAATCGCGGAACCAATCCCCTGGTTCATGAATGCATCAACAGCCTTTATCCCAATTGAGGCATTGGGTATTTGGAAGGGGATTGGCTGGGGAATGGTGGTATTTTTGGCGGCCTTAAAGTCAATTCCTCAGGAGCTGTATGAGGCTGCGGCCATTGATGGGGCCAATGCATGGCAGCGCCTGATCAAGATTACGCTACCTCTTATCCGGCCTACTCTTGTATTCTTGTCGGTGATATTGATGATCGGGGGGTTCAATGTATTTATTTCTGTTGTGCTTATCACCAGGGGTGGTCCTTTGCAAAGAACCGAGGTCATTCTGAGTTATATGTATCATCAGGCATTTGATTTTCTGGATTTTGGCTATGGGGGTGCGATAGCTTTCATTTTGGCTGCAATTATTATCACGTTGAGCTTTATTCAAATCCGGTTTTTCAGAAGACCCGTGGGAGATTAGTTAATGAGCCGCATCTTTATTGCTTTTGACAAGTATCTAAAAAAGATTATGGTCTATCTAATAATCGTCCTTGGTGCAGTGGGAATGGTTATACCACTCCTTTACATGCTTTCAACATCATTTAAAAGACATGCTTATAGCCTTGCATTTGACCCCGGTTTAATCCCAACGAATCCCACGATAAGCAATTATCCGAAAGTATGGCAGATGGAACATTTTCAAATATATTTCAAGAACAGTCTTTTCATCGCTTTGACCTCGGTCTTTTTCGTTGTTTTGTTGTCATCAATGATGGCTTATGCATTTGCGCGATTTGAATTCCCATTCAAAGAAATCATATTCTTTTCAATTCTTTTGGTTCTCATGGTACCCAACATGATTGGGATCATTCCTCAATTTCTATTGGCAAAGACTCTTGGGTTGCGGAATAGTTTATGGGGATTGATAATCTTCTATGTAGCGGGAAGTATTCCTTTCAACACTTTCCTACTAAGAGGATTCTTTGAGGCGTTACCGAGGGAACTTGAAGATGCAGTATTGATCGATGGGGGAAATTACTTTACAATATTTTTCCGGATGGTTTTACCTCTCTCGACGCCTGCTTTAGCAACCGTATCAATATTTTCATTTTTAGGATTTTGGGATGAATATATTTTGGCACTGACCTTCATTGACGATGTTTCTAAGCGCACGCTGCCAATAGCAATTGCCCTACTTCATGGACAGTATGCGACTGAGTGGGGACTGGTTTTTGCGGCATCTCTCATCGCTGTTATCCCCGTCATTGTTGTCTTTGTAAGTCTTCAGCGTTACTTTAGCGGCGGAATAATCGCGGGAGCGGTAAAAGGATGAGGGTTCCCCACAGTCTCTTCAAGATAAATATCGTCGGAGCGTTAGCACTCTTCTCACAACTGATAGCCAGTGGGTGTGGCTCCTCGATCACGCCAAGACAAACTCAACCAATTGAAAAACCAGCAAATGGAGCCTCAGCCATGATCAAATCATTAGAGATCATAGATTTTTATTTTAATAAAGCATTTTACTTCCCCGAAGAGCCGCTAGTTATAACTGTACAGTTAAAAAGCAGTCTTGTTCAACCTACCATTGTTAAAATGAGTGCCGTAATTAAACATCTAAACTCAGTGGTAGATAGTATTGATCAACAGGTAGAACTAGTCGGCGGAAATCAAACAGTTGAATTTCAATACACGCCACCGTCAATTGCCCCCCGAGGGTATGGAATTGATCTTTGCATTGAAACAGAGAGTGGGGTGTTGATAACCTGTTTAACGACGGGATTCGACGTGCTTAACAGTTGGACTGAGAGCCCACGTTATGGGTTTCTGACAGACTTTTATCCAGGGCGGACTGATTACTCTCAAACAATAGATAACCTTACCAGGTACCACATAAATGGGTTGCAATTCTATGATTGGATGTATCGTCACGACCAATTCCTGACCGACCAGGAGCCTTACCTGGATCCCCTAGGCCGTCGCCTTTCGCGGGGCACGGTCGAGAATCTCATCGCGGCGGCCCACGAACGCCATATCGCGGCCATGCCCTATACCGCCATCTATGCCGCTTCGGTCCCCTTCTATGAGGAACATCCGGATTGGGCCCTCTATCAGCCCAACGGGCAACCCTATTTGTTGGGGGAGAACTTCCTGGTCTACATGGACCCACGCCCCGATTCGCCGTGGGTGAATCACCTGCTTGAGCAGTTTGACCAGGTGTTGCGGCAAACGGACTTTGATGGTAT
>CAYNWI010000213.1:0-5264 GCA_964400825.1 uncultured Anaerolineae bacterium
ACTTTAGTGGTCATATTCCCCACCCATTCTAGTTCAACAGGCGTTTTACCTCGATTCCAGGTTTAGGAACACGGAAGCACGGAGGGCATGGAAGCACGGAAGTTCCGTGTTCCTCCGTGTTACCACCTCTCGTAGTGAACTTTGCTGTCCTCGTACTGGGTTCGAGGCGGCTTGCTCTCGGCGGGATGGCCAACGGGCACCAGGCAGAGGACGCGAATTCCCTCTGGAATGGCCAGGGCTTGACGAACACGAGCCTCCCTGTCGGAGTTGGGATAAATGCCCACCCAGACGGCTCCCAGACCCAGGGCCGTGACCGCCAGGAGCAAGTTCTCCGTGGCTGCACTGGCGTCTGCGATCCAGTGGTGGGAGGCACGCTCGTTGCCGCATACCACGAACACTACCGCAGCATCGGCGGCCATGTAGCTCCAGGTGTGGGTTTGGGCCAGTTGCCTTTTGAGGCCGGGGTCCCTGACGACCACGAACTCCCAGCACTGAATGTTGCTACCTGAGGGCGCAGCCATGGCTGCCTCCAGGAGCTGCCGTATCTGCTCGTCCGTCACCGTCTGAGCGGTGTACTTGCGAATGCTGCGGCGTTTCTTGATCATATCCAACATATCGGCCTGGTTCATAATCTCTCCTCCTGTTTGACTATTGCAACGGCACGAAGCCCAGCTCTTCGACAATGCTCTGCCCCTCCCCGCTCATGATCCAGTCCAGATACTCGCGGATGATGCCAGTGGGCTGGCCGCTGGTGTACATGTACAGGCTGCGAGCGATGGGATAGCTGCCGTCTTTCACTGTCTCGATGCTGGGCGAGATGTAAGGCTCTCCAGCTTTGCGAGCCACTCTGATCGTCTTTTGATCCGGTGTCACGTAGCCCAGGCCGTCGTAGCCGATGGCGTTAGGGTTCTGGCGTACTTCGACGCTGATGCCTTCTGAGGATGGCATCAGGAGGGTGTCGGGGGAAAAGAGGCTCTGGTTGTTCTCCTCCCCCTTGCGTACCACGTGCTCCAGAAAATAGATATGAGTGCCCGAGTTGGATTCCCGCGAGAGCAAGACGATGGGGCGGTTCTCACCGCCCAGTTCGTGCCAATTGGTGATCTGGCCGGTGAAGATGTCCGAGAGCTGGTCAATGGTCAGAGTGCTGACAGGGTTAGTCGGATTGATCACCACCGCGATGGCGTCGCCGGCCACGATGTGCTCCACCGGCTCGATGCCATTGGCTCTTGCCTCTTCCACCTCTTCTGACTTCATGGCCCGCGAGGCGTTGGCGATGTCAACCGTGCCGTTGATCAGGGCGGCGATCCCCGTGCCAGAGCCGCCGCCGGTGACGGAGATGAGCACTTTGGGGTGCGGGAAGGTGTAGGCTTCGGCCCAGGCGAGAGCCAGGTTGACCATGGTGTCCGAGCCTTTGTTGATGATGGTCTGGGTCGCTTGCTGCGGCTCACCCGTCCCTGAGGGAGGTGTTGCAGGCCCGCCGCAGCCAGGCAACACATTCAAGATCATCAGCAGAGTTATGATCATCAATGCGCGAGTCGTTCCAGTTGCCTTGTCCATACGCTCCAATCCACTGTCCTCTCGTTAGCCGAGCCGGGTGAATTATATCACCTACCTTCAGAGCCGTCAAGCTGACTTTTGTATTATGAGCCGTTTTCTGGTAAAATATAAAATATAGTGGACACGACCAGGCTTGTCCTGAGTCTATCGAAGGGCTTGCCGTGCTAGGGAGAAGTGAATGACCAAGATGGAGGTCTTGAACCTTGATTTTTATTATGATAGCTTCAAGGCTCTTGAGAACATCACCTTGCAGATTCTGGAGCACCAGATCACAGCTCTCATCGGCCCTTCTGGCTGTGGAAAATCAACCTTCTTGCGCTGTCTCAATCGCATGAACGATACCATCCCCGGGACTCGCCTGGAGGGCAGCGTGTTGTTGGACGGCAAGGACATCTACTGGCCGGACGTGGACGTGGTGGAGCTGCGGCACAGGGTGGGCATGGTCTTTCAGCGGCCCAATCCCTTTCCCCAGTCAGTCTACGACAACGTGGCTTTTGGCCCACGAGTCCTGGGATTGCATCGGCAGGTGAATCTTGACGATTTGGTAGAGCACAGCCTGAGGAGAGCGGCCTTGTGGGATGAGGTCGAGGATAAATTAAAGCGTTCGGCGATGGACCTGGACGGGGGGCAACAGCAGCGGCTGTGCATTGCCCGCGTGCTGGCCGTGGAGCCAGAGGTCATTCTGATGGACGAGCCCTGCTCTGCTCTCGATCCTGTTGACACTTTGAAGATCGAGGAATTGATGCAGGACTTGAAGCAGAGCTACACCATCGTCATCGTCACCCACAACATGCAGCAGGCCGCTCGCGTGTCGGACCGGACGGGGCTTTTTTGGTTGGGGGAGCTGGTGGAGTACGGGGTCACCAGCCAGATATTCACCCGTCCCCAGGAGAAACGCACTGAGGATTACATCACTGGTCGGTTGGGGTAGGGGCAACACCTGCTCTCGCTGGACCCTAGTCCAGCGGCCTCGGCGGTCCGTTGTGACCTCAGCCAAGGGCAGTTTTCAGCGCAGGTCGTCGCCGTTGGAGCAGCGGACTAGGGTCCGCTGCGAGCAGTAGATACGAGTGGGGGTTGAGCAAATGCCTTTGAAAGTTCCGTGCCGTCACAACGAGAAGCTCTCGCAGTTGCTGGCGCGAATCAACGAGGATCTAGAGTTGCAGCAATTGTGGAAATGCGCCAACATCAACGCGGTGGATCGCGAGGGCATCAGCGATCACGGAGAGGTGCACATCCAGATCGCGGCCAATGCTGCCCTGAAGATGCTGCGCCTCCTGGCCGACGCGGGGGTGGAGACCAGCGTCGTCAAGGATCACGGCCTGACGTACGAAGACGCCGAGGTGATCGTGGTTCTGGCGGCCTGTCTCCACGACGTGGGGATGGCTATCCATCGCGACAACCACGAGCAGCATAGCTTGATCCTGGCTGCGCCTAAGGCGCGGGAGCTGTTGACTGACCTCTACGAGGAACCAGCGCGGACCATCGTCGTCTCCGAGGTGCTCCACGCCGTCATCGCCCATCACTGGGACACCCCCTGTAAGACCATCGAGGCGGGGATCATCAAAGTGGCCGATGCCCTGGACTTGACCCAGGGGCGGTCGCGGATTCCCTTCGAGGCGGGTCAGACCAATATTCACTCCGTCTCGGCGATGGCCATTGACAGCGTTGCCCTGGAAAAGGGCGAGACGGCTCCCATCCGGGTGGTGATCACCATGAGCAACTCTGCTGGCATCTTCCAGGTAGACGAGCTCCTGAAGCGAAAGCTCAAGAACTCTAGCATCGCTCCTTACGTCCGGGTGGTGGCGCGGATCGAGGGCGAGACGGAGAAGCGGCTGGTGGAGTTCTACAGCATTGCCCAGGAGCCGCAATGGGAGGGGGTGGTAATATGACATAAATCGGAGAGCAAGTAGTTTAGTGAGGAAGAGTAATCGCGTTTCAGTTCACATTCTAGTAAGGAGGTAGAATCATGCTTACCGATCGTATCATTGCTGCGTTCACGTTCCGGCGCGAGGTTTACAAGGAGGTTGAGCAGGACACCACATTCACCCCAACAGCCTGGCTGTTGGTAGTAGTGGTTGCTTTTCTCAACCAGCTTGGGTCACATGCATCCGGCAGCCTGATCAAATGGCTGATCGGCGCCGTCTTGGGCACGATCGGGGTGGTAATCGGTTTCGCCGTGGGTGCCTTCATCGTCAACTGGGTGGGGCGCACGGTCTTCAACGCCGATGTCACCTTCGAGGAACTGGTGCGGACGCTGGGCCTGGCCTACGTCTGGAATGTCGTGGGAGTCGTTGGAGTACTGGCTGGCTTCTCAGACGCTCTATCCTGCCTGTTGGCTCCAGTTACCTTCATCGCCGCGATTTTGGGATTGATTGCCTGGTTTGTAGCAGCGAAGGAGGCCCTGGATCTGGAGTGGGTACAGACTATCGTCACTGTCATCCTGGGCTGGATCGCCCTGGCGGTGATTATGCTTGTTACCGGGGCGGTGTTGGGCTTGCTGGGCCTGGGTGCTGCTGCCGTGGGAGGGCTTCTCTAGCATCGGCGCAAGTAGAGAATCTGTCAGTACGATGGCGGGGTGGCTACGAGGTAGCCACCCCGTTTCACATTATGCAGAGGCGGTGAGGTAGGGTTCACGGCCTATAAGCCAGTCCATTCAGACTCTCGGCCTCGAAGAGAAACTCACGCCGGCCATCGAGCCAGGTGCGACTGACCTCGAAATGGCCCCGGTCGGCCTGTGGGTCGTCGGTGGTCCACTCGGCTGTCAGATAGCTGTCGTCATCCAGCCAAAGCCAGAAAGGGGCTGGCATAGGGATGAGAGCCGGATCGGGGTCACCGGAGACGAAGAAGTATTGCCCGTCGTGGATGACGGCCAGGAACTGTCCATCCGGCGACCAACTGTGGGGCCACGTCCGCTCGTCGGTGCCGGGCACGGCGACCGGCTGGCTGCCATCGCCCTGGGCAATGTGGAGCCAGCCAGCCGGGTCGTCTGCCAGGTAGGCCAACCGCCGGCCATCGGCCGACCAGCGGAAACTGTGTGCAGCGGGGATCGTCGCCAGGCGGACCGGCTCTCCCACCACCGGCACCCGCCATAGCTCGGTTGGGACCTCTGCCTCCGTTGTCTGCGCCAGCCGGACAATGACAGCGACCAGCACACCGTCGGGCAGCCATTTCCCTTCGTAGGGGATCAGATATTCGAAGAGTGGCCGGTAGCTGCTGCCATCAGCGGCGATGAGCGAGAGTTGTCCCCGGTTCCAGCCTCCGCCCGGAACGGTAAGGGCGATCCACGCTCCGTCGGGGCTGTAGTAGGGCACACCGCCGCCGTCGTCGAGTACCTGCCGATATTCACCTGTCTCCACGTCCACCAGCCACAGGTCCTCGCTGTAGAGGCGCTTGATATCTCCGCCCGTCGTCAGCGCCACCGTTCGGCCATCAGGTGACCAGGCAAGGTCATAGATGAGCGGGCTGCCGAACTCGGCTGGGCCAATTAGCCGCCGCTCGTTCACCTCGCAGGGAGCCGGTGCAGCCGGGCAGGTGAAGTCAGCCAGCCAAAGATCGGATAGGGTTAACTCCGGGTTGGCGCGGTGGAAGAGGAGCCTGTCGCCGGCCGGCGACAGGTGGGGGTTGCTTCCGTTGGTCAGGAGCACCTGCGGCGGCTGGCCTTGCTCGACAATCCAGATATCACCGCCCGATTCGTAGATGAGCCGGCC
>CAYNWI010000214.1:0-5263 GCA_964400825.1 uncultured Anaerolineae bacterium
CAATGACTCGATGGACACGGCCCACAAGATCGCGCTGCTGGCTCAGGAGCGGGGCCTGAAGCTCGTCGCCACTGGCGTGCCCAAGACCATAGACAACGACGTGGGCGATAGCGAATTCAAGTTGATAGATCACACTCCCGGCTATGGCTCGGTGGCCCGCTACTGGGCGCTCAACGTCCAGAACGCCGACCAGGAGAACGCCGGCTCCTGCCCGTCCGACGCGGTGTTGGTGCTGCAAGCCATGGGCCGCAAGATCGGCTTCATCCCGGCCGCCGCTCGCCTGGCCGATCCGCAGAGAGAGATGCCATTGCTCATCTTCATGCGCGAGTCGGGCCTGACCCTGGAGGAGTTGGCCGATGGCGTGAACGATGTGCTCAGGGAGCGGGGCCGGGCGCTGGTGGTGATCAGCGAGGGATTCGACGTGGGCGCCATCGGCGAACGCAAGGATGCCTTCGGCCATACCATGTTCTCGTCCAGCCAGATGACGGTCGAACAAATCGTGGTGAATTATCTGAACGAGGTGGGGCTGGCCGCCCGCGGGTCGGCGCGCGGCAACGTGTCGGGCACCGACCAGCGCCACAACATCATCTATGCCTCGAGCGTTGACCTGGAGGAAGCCTACAAGGTCGGGCAGAAGGCGGTGCTGATAGCCCTCGAGGAGGGTTCGGGCTTTATGGCCACCATCTTGCGAGATGCAGGGCCTTTCTATCACGTCCGCTACGACAAGGTGCCGCTGGAGGTAGTGGCCAACTCCGAACGGATCTTTCCCGAAAGCTGGATCGCGCCCAGCAGGGTGGATGTCACCGATGACTTCGTGTGCTACGCTCGCCCCCTCATCGGCGACGACTGGCCCGCCATCCCGCTGGTTGATGGCCGGCAGCGGTTCGCCCGCCTCCAGCCCATCTTCGCTGAAAAGAAGTTGCCAGAGTACGTGCCGCAGGCGTACCGATAGCGCATCCAGTGGTCAGCCACGAATCCTTCGACTGGGCTCAGGACAGGTTTCACGAATTAACACGAAAGAGGGAAAATTAGTGAAATTCGTGCAATTCGTGGCAAAAATCAAAAGCGGGGATTTGGCAATCCCCTTGGAGCGATTATGGATTCACTGATCGTTGACGTTGCTGTGATCGGCCATTTTGCCAGGGACAGGATTATCGTTCGGGGTGAGGAACGGGTCTCCTCCGGCGGTTCGGTCTACTACGGGGCCATCGCTCTGCGGCGGATGGGGCTCAAGGTAGCAGTCGTCACCCGCCTGCGGCAAGACGACTTCGGGCTGCTCAATGAGCTGAAGGACGAGGGCGAGGGCATCGTGGTCTTCGCTCAGCCGGCAGAGCAGACTTCGGGGATAGAGAACACCTACTTCACCGAAGACATGGACCGTCGGGTGTGCAAGCCCCTGGGCTTCGCCGGGCCGTTTCGCATCGAAGACCTGCCCGACATCCAGGCCAGAACCTTTCTCGTCGGTCCCATCATGGCTGGCGAAGTGGACATCCCTCTGATCAGGATGCTGTCGGCAAAAGGCACCGTGGCCCTGGATGCTCAGGGTTTCGTCCGTGTGCGGGAGGGGGCAGAACTGGTCTTCAGGGACTGGCCCCAGAAGCAGGAGGGACTGGCGTTAGTGGACGTGCTCAAGGTAGACACCGCCGAGGCCGAGGTGCTGACGGGCCAGACCGACGTATATCAGGCAATGAGTGAGTTGGCCGCCTACGGCCCCAGGGAAATCGTGCTGACCCGTCCTCAGGGCGTGCTGGTCTACGCGGGCGGGGAGTGCTATCAGGCTCCCTTCACTCCCAAGGAAGTGAGGGGCCGTACTGGCCGAGGCGACACCTGCTTCGCGGGCTACCTGGGCCGGCGTTTGACTGCCGATTCCGAAGAGGCCTGTCGCTTTGCGGCAGCCATGACCTCGCTCAAGCTGGAGCAGCCGGGGCCTTTCCGGGGCACTATCGAAGACGTGGAAAGGGCCGTGAAACGTGAAGGGGGTTCCCAATGCTTAGAATCAAGGTTACCGTCGGTGACGTCGTTGCTTTCGCGGAGCTAAACGAGACTGCGACGGCCGAAGCCATCTGGAAAGCCCTACCCATAGAAGCACGGGCCAGCACCTGGGGTGACGAGATCTACTTCTCCATACCTGTCTACCTGGAAGAGGAAAACGCTCAGGAGGTGGTAGAGAAGGGTGATTTGGGTTACTGGCCTGTGGGCAATGCTTTCTGCATCTTCTTCGGTCGCACGCCCGCCAGCCGGGGCGACGAGATCCGCCCGGCCAGTCCGGTCAATGTCTTCGGGCATGTGGAGGGTGATCCCGCCATCTTCAAGACAGTGCGCGGCGGAGAGAAGGTGGTGTTAGAACGAGTGGGGTAGAGAGGGGGAAAGTTGAATTTGCCGATTGTAGGTATAGCCATCATCGGGGTGGCGCTGTTCTTCGATTTCATGAACGGCTTCAACGACTCGAGCAGCATCGTGGCCACCATGATCTCTTCGAGAGCCATGTCTGCGCGCAAAGCCCTGGCCCTGAGCGCAGTGGCCAATTTCTGCGGCCCCTTTCTGTTCGGCGTGGCCGTAGCTACTACCATTGGACATGATGTGGTTGACCCTAGGGCTATCACCGTTGCTGTCATCTTCGCCGCTTTATTGGCGGCTATCATCTGGAATCTCGCAACCTGGTATTTGGGCATTCCCTCCAGTTCGTCCCACGCTCTGGTGGGCGGATTGATCGGAGCGGTGAGCATTGATTTCGGCCTGGCCATGATCCAGATGAGGGGATTGCTCAAAATCATCATCGCCCTCTTCATATCGCCCATCCTGGGCTTGGTGATAGGGTATCTGTTGATGCGGTTGGTGCTCTTCCTGGCCCGTGGGGCCTCGCCTCGGATCAACTGGTTTTTCAAGCGCTCTCAGGTCATTACCTCTCTGGCTCTGGCCTTGAGTCATGGCACCAACGATGCCCAGAAGACCATGGGTATCATCGCTATGACCCTGGTTACGGTAGGCTATTCCTCGGAGTTCAGCGTGCCCTGGTGGGTGATCGCTCTTTCTGCGGGAGCCATCTCTTTGGGGACAGCTCTGGGAGGCTGGCGGATCATCAGAACTCTGGGGGGCAAATTCTACAAGATCAGGCCGGTGCATGGGTTCGCAGCCCAGGTTGCTTCGGCCTTAATTATCTTTGGGGCGGCTTTCCTGGGCGGGCCTGTTAGCACCACTCAGGTTGTTAGTTCGGCCATCCTGGGCGTAGGCTCGGCCGAGCGCGTCTCCAGAGTACGCTGGAACGTGGCGGGCAACATCCTTGTCGCCTGGGTACTTACCATACCCGCTTCCGCCCTGCTGGCGGCTCTGCTTTATCTGTTGGTGTGTTCCATTTTGCAATCATAAGAGAGGAGAAGGGCTGATGGGGATTAGAGATCTATTTAAGCCTCGTGAGGACAAATTTATGCGCTTGCTCACTGAGCAGGCAGCCAAAACCGTGGAAGGCATGGAGTTGTTGGAAGAATTCATGAAGGATAATAATGGGGAGATAGCCGAGAGGATCACTCAGGTGGAGAAGGAAGCTGATGAGGTGCGGCGCATCCTCATAGATGAACTCAACCACTCCTTCATCACCCCCATTGATCGCGAGGACATCTTCGCCCTCTCCCTGACTATTGATGACATCCTGGATTATGGCTACAGCACCGTGGACGAGATGGTGATCCTGGAGGTGGAATCCAACTCCTACCTTCGACGTATGGTCTCGCTGGTGCGGGAAGCAGCCCGTGAGATACACATGGGAGTGCTGCGCTTGCAAGATCATCCCAATGTAGCCAACGATCACGCGGTGCGAGCCAAGGCCCTGGAGAACCGGGTGGAGACCGTTTACCGAGAAGCGCTGGCTGAGCTATTCCATGGGCCTACAGATATAGATCATGTAATGGACATGCTCAAGCTCAGGGAGATCTATCGTCACCTGAGCAACGCCGCCGATCGAGGCGACCAGGCGGCCAATTTGATTGGGGACATCGTGGTGAAGATGACATAAGGGTTTCAGGTTTTGAGTTTCGAGTTTCGGGTTTCTCATTCCGCAACTCGTTGAGGAGATACCTGAGTTTGTCGAAGGGGACGGCCAATTTGCTTGTGTGCTGGTTGGCCGTTCTTTCGTTTAGAGGGGAGGCGAGGCCAGCTTCTTCAGTTTTTCCAAGGCTTCTTCTTGCCAGGTGATCTTGGACAGCCCCAGCTTCCGGCGCTGTTTGTCTGACGGCATCTTGGCCTTGTAGTCGCGCACGGCGCAGGTCCAGCGCAGCATCTCGAAGGAGATGTTCTCCAGGCCGGCCAGACGGGCCGCGTTGTCCAGAACGTACTCCAGATTGCGGGCAGTGCACTCGAAGAGCTGCTCCTGAGGCTGGTACTCGGCCAGGTACTGGCGCATGATGGGCACGAAGTCGGCCGAAAGCCGCAGTTTGCGTTCCTTGTGCTTCATCTTGGGATTGCTGTAGCGGATGTAGAGGGCGGGCTCTTTCGGCTCTGAGGTATCAATGTCGCTGAGCTGGATGGCCATGCACTCGCCCTTTTTGATACCCGTCTGCAGGAGGAGAGTGACCAGCAAGTGGGGGCGGGCGTCGGGTGTATCAGCCTGCGCGAGGCTTTCGGTGATCTGCAGGAGTTTCTCCACCTGGCCTTCGTAGAGGAATTGGGGCAGGGGGGTGCTGGCCCGTTGGTGGATCAGTGGCGCGGCGGGGTCGCCGGGTATGATCCCCTCCTCGGCCAGCCAGCCGAAGAAGACCTTCAGAGTAGTCATCCGACGAGCGTAGGATTTGGGCTTGCAAGGCACGCCTCGGTCGTGGCGCAAGTAGGCCATGAAATCCTTGAGCTCGCTGGTGCCGATTTGGCTCAGGGAGCGATCATCGCCCAGGTATCTGGTGAGGATGCGCAGATCGTTGAGGAAGGCTGAGATGGTATTCTCCGTGAAGCCTTTGCGGATCATGTGCTCGTGAAAACCGCCGATGGCGGCACTGAGAGGCGACTCCCTGGTCAAGCTAAAGAGCGGCAATTGTTCGACAGACATTGGACGCCTCCTGGCAATACCTTTTCGTATAGCCCTTGCTTTTGACATAATTTTACCGCAAACCGGGTTGGATGTCAAATCATTGCTTCCCACACTGCCGCCCTGTTGGGCAGGACTGGGCATTGTGATTTGACCTTTTGGGTGGAAATCGGTATAATATTCATCGTGCTCTCACCTGGGCCGCTAGCTCAATTAGGCAGAGCAACTGACTCTTAATCAGTAGGTTACAGG
>CAYNWI010000215.1:0-5256 GCA_964400825.1 uncultured Anaerolineae bacterium
GGCGCCGCCTGGGTCTGGGGGAGACGGCCACCGCTGGCGAGATCAGGCGGGCCTATCACCAGTTGGCCAGCCAGATGCATCCCGATCACAACCCCGACGACCCGGAAGCCGAGACCCGCATGACCGAGCTGGCCCAGGCCTACGAGCTCCTCACCGCCTATGCCGAGAATGTTCAGCAATCTGAAACCTGTACCGAGCCTAGCCGAAGTATCCAATTCAGTCGGAAGATGGTGGAGCGGACGCTGCTGATTGCCGTCCGACGGCAGGAGATGCTAGTGCATCCGGGAGGTGCGTGAAATGTCTGAGCCGAGACAAAGTGAAGCCCTCGACATAGATCTGAGCCTCAGGAACCTACTCCTTGCTCCCATCACCTTGCCGGTTAAGGGGCTGCTCTTTGTTTTCGAGAAGATCGCTGAGGCAGTGGACCAGGAACGGCTGGACGAGGATAAGGTGCGAGGCGTGCTGATGGAGCTGCAACTGCGCTATGAGCTAGAGGAGATGAGCGAGGAAGAGTATCTGGAGCAGGAAGAGGAGCTGCTCGAGTGGCTGAACGCCATCAGGGAGTACAAGAAAGCCCAGGCAGAGTAGGGCCGTCATTGCTGCGAAGAGAAGGGCGGGTTCGAAATCCTGCAGATCGAATGGATGAAGGGGGTGCACTAAGATGGGCCTGGAGCCGGTAAGGGAAAGAGGCACGTCCCTGGTGGACGTGATTGACGTCATCCTGGACAAGGGGTTGGTCATCAACGCCGACATCACCGTCTCCGTGGCCGGGGTTGAGCTTTTGGGGATCAAGATCAGGGCAGCCCTGGCCTCCTTTGCCACGGCCGCCAAGTACGGCCTGGAGTTCCCCTCCGGCACCAACATCGAGACGGCTGCTTGGAAGGAGGCCCAGATCGGCAAGGAGGCCTGCCCGCAGTGCGGCAAGATGGTGGAGATGGAGGAGTTGCTCAACGTCCAGTGCCCCTGGTGCGGCTGGACGAGCGCCAGGGCCAAAGCCCGCCTGAGGGCCGAGGAGGGGCCGATAGCCATCCCCGCCTGATAGCTGATGGCGAATGGCAAATGGCGGATGGCAGATAGCGAATAACACCGTCGGCCATCAACTATCAGCTATCGGTTACCAGCTATCTGCCATGGAGGAGTTCGCTTTGTTGATTGATGAACTGTTGCTCAAGCCAGCCGAAACGATCCTCGACAGTATCGCCGAGATGGTAGATCAGACGGCCGCACAAGAGGGCGTCAAGATCGAGAAGGCCCCTCCATCCTGGGTCCATTGCCCCGGCTGTGGAAGCCCTGTGCTCAGGGAAGAACTGCTTGACAAGGGCTGTTACATTTGCGGCTGGTCACCTTCAGACCCAGAGCAGGAGCAAGAGGTAGAGCGGGCCCCATTTAAGGTTGCATGTCCTGGATGTGGAACCACGGTGGTCAGGGAGCAACTGGTGGAGAGCGGTTGCTACGTCTGCGGCTGGCAGCCGGCCGATGAGTGATGAGTGTGGGGTTTAGCCACGATGGAAGCGACGCGGGTCAAACAGGCAACGATAGACGATCTGCTGGAGAGAGTGCTGGACAAGGGCATCGTCCTCAGCACGGATCTGATCATCGGGGTGGCCGGCATCCCCCTCATCGGCATCAGTCTGCGGGCGGCCATCGCCTCCGTGGAGACCATGATCGAGTACGGCTTCATGCAGGCCTGGGACGAGGAGCTGCGCCACTACGCGGCCAGGGAATTGCGGCGCAAGAAGCTGGCCCTGGCCCCCGGCGAGGCCATCCGCCTGGACATGTTCGGCTCCCACTGGTACAGTGACGGCATCTACCGTGCCTGGCGGCCGGGCCGACTCTACCTGACCGATCGCCGCCTGATCCTGTATCGCCAGGAACCGGCCGAGGTGCTGTTCCAGACACCCCTGGCGGAGATCCAGGATCTGATGGTCAACGAAGAGACCTATTTCACCGGCATCCAGCGGGACCTGCTGTACCTCTCCCTGGCAACAGGAGAGGTGGTCTCCCTCTACGCCGAGGACGTCGGGGACTTGAAAGGCGCCCTCAAGGAGAAGATGGCTGCCGCGGGGCGGGTGCCGGCCGGCGATTTCATCCCCTTCCTGCGGGACGAAGAGGTGGGCGTCGTCATCAAAGAGAGAACGGTGGCCGATGGCAAGATGTGGTACCAGGTCCCCAACGCTGGCGTTCACGGCCCCACCTGGCGGCCGGGTTGGCTCTATCTGACGGTGGAACGCCTGCTGTGGTGGTCCGATTTTGACCGCCGGGTGGGGCTGGAGATCCCCCTGGGCAGGATACAGGGGATCAGCCTGGGCACCCGAGACCTGGGCGGGGTATTAAACAAGCGAGAGGTTTTGACCATCGTCTACGGCAACCACCAGGGCCAGGAGGAGGCCCTATTCTCTGGGGAGATGTTGCCGCAGTGGCGGCGGCAGATCAAGGAGCAGGTTCTGGACTACGGAGACCTGTCCTGAGTTTATCGAAGGATGGCGACTTCCATGCTTGACATTGACGAGGGCAATCTGAAGCAGGGGATACTGGGGCTGGTCATCGCCCTGGTCGAGATCATCCAGGATGCTCTCAAGACCCAGGCCTTCAAGCGGATGGAGGGGGGCCGCCTGACCGAAGAAGAGATGAACCGATTAGGGGAGGCCCTGATGGACCTGGACACCGCCCTCGACCAGATCAAGGAGGAGCACGGTGTGGCCGAGGCGGTCCAGAGCGTGCGAGATGGCCTGGACGACCTCGTGGACGAGGTGCTGGACAAGATGATCAACCCGGAGCGATGGAGGGAAGAGCTTGAGACTCGAGGTATCCGGGACTAGGACCCCCTCCCTAACCCTCCCCCTCATAGGGGGAGGGCAGGGTGGGGGTGAGATCCTGCTGGCCGAACAAGGGGTGTACCAGCCAGAAGGACGGCCTGTCTGGCAGATCGGCAAGCTCTGTCTAACCAGCGAGCGGCTGCTCTTCCTTCAGCCCCGAGGAGCCATCTTCGACACCCCCCTCACCCTGATCACCGAGGTGACGACTGAGAGCAAGCGCTTCACTCTGGTGAGGAAGATGGCCATGGCCATCTCCTACCGCCCCTCCCGTCGGAAGGGCCTGGTCAAGGCCTGGTTTATCACCCCGTCTCTGGGGCAGTGGCTGGAGCAGTTGCACCAGATAGTCTCGGAGCAGAGCCCGCTCCTAGGGCAGAGGAGCAGGGGAGCAAGAGAGCAGGGGAGCGGCGGAGCGGCAGAGATTTCCCCTGCACCCCAGCCCCCCAGCACCTCTGTTCCCATGCCCCCCATCATCCATGCCCAGGTGGAACGCCTGGCCATGGAGCTGGATCCGGCCAGCCAGGAAATCTTGTGGCATCTGTGGCTGAACAGGCACGCCACCATCAACGAGCTGGCAGCGTTGATCGCCGCCCCCACCCATACGGACGTCCTGTTCAAGATCCGGCAGGGCATAAACCCCGCAGCCGAAGAGGTGCTGGGGCGTCCTATCCTGGTTTTTGAAGAGTTCAGATTCGATTGGGAGACGGGTGAGATGATCCCTTTTAGCTGGTGGTTGGCCGGAAGGGCCGCTCCTGCCACAGAGGGGCGGGAACCGGAGATCGAAGTCTTCAACGAAGCACACGAGATCAACGTCATCGTGGAGCTGCCGGGCGTGGAAGAGGAGGCCATTCAGGTCAGAGCCCAGAGGGAAAAGGTAGTGGTATGGGTTGATGATTCCGGGCCCAGCTACCAAGAAGAGGTCGCACTCCCCGCGCCGGTGGATGCCGACCGGGTGGTGACACGCTTCAAAAACGGCATCCTGATTGTCAATCTGAAAAAGGTCTGATGGGGAGGGAGAGGGATGACAGAAGCTCCGGGAAGGTACGTCTACTGTATCATGCCTGATACCGGGAAGAAGCAGTGGGGGGAGATTGGGCTAGATGGCCAGGCTGTCTACATCATTCCCTATAAGGACATCAGCGCCCTGGTTCATAATTGCCCCCTGGAGCCATATCAGGGAGATGACGAGACAGTCAAAGAATGGGTCTGGACCCATAGCCAGGTGGTAGATGCCGCCTGGGCGGAGGCGGGGAGCATCTTGCCCATGACCTTCGACTGCATCATCCGCCCGGCGGAGGGCCGGACGGTCGAGGAGACGATAGTCGCCTGGCTGCAAGCGGAATACGACAGTTTCAAAACCAAACTGGAGGAGTTCAGGGGCAAAGTGGAGCTGGGAGTTCAGATCTTCTGGCTGGTGGATGTCATCTCAGAGAAGATCGTCGAGGCCAACGAGGACATCAGGCAATTACAGCAGGAGATGGAGGGCAAGCCCAAGGGGATGGCCTATTTTTACCAGCAGAAGATCGAGAAGGCGCTGAAGCAGGCACTGGAGGCGAAGGCCGATGAGGATTACCGCCGCTACTACCGCCAGATCACCTCCTACGCCGAGGCCGTCCACGTGAACAAGGTGAAGCGGCCAGCCGAAGGGAAGCAAATGCTCATGAACCTCTCCCTGCTGGTGAGAAAGGAAAGAGTGAAGGAACTGGGCGAGGAACTGGAGAAGATCGAGGGGGAAACGGAGATGGAGGTGCGTTTCACCGGCCCCTGGCCGCCCTACAGCTTCGTCTCCAGACTGACCACACCGGAGGGAGAGGAGAGTGCAGAAACGAGAGACTAAATACGTCTACTGCATCATCCCTGGCGACGAGAGGAGAGTTTTCAGTCGGGAGGGAATCGGTGGCCCGGGCAACCAGGTGCACACCATTCCCTATCGGGACATCAGCGCCGTGGTCAGCGACGCATCCCTGGAGCCCCCCGAACCGACCATCGAGTGTGTCCTGGCTCACGAGGGCGTCATTGAGGAGGTGATGGCCGAGCACACGGTGCTTCCCCTGCGCTTTGGCGTCGTGTTCGCCAGCGAGGCGCGGGTGAAGGAGATGCTGGCGGAGAATTACCCACAATACAAGGAGAACCTGGCCCGCCTGGATGGCAAGGTTGAACTGGGCCTCAAGGTCCTTTGGGGAGAAGAGGAGATCAGGAGAGAGGTGGAGAGGGCCAGCGAGCGGGTTGCCCGGTTTCGGGAGGAGATGGCTGGCCGTGCCCAGGAGTCAAAGCGGGCTCGCGGAACGCCGGCCATGCGAGGGAAGGGCTATTATCTCCAGATGAAGCTGGAGAAGGATGTGACTCAGCTCGAGCAGTTGGTGCAGGAGGAGATGGAGGTAGCTAGAGAGAGAGAGGCACTGCGTATCTTCCAGGACCTCAGGGGGCGGGCCGTTGATGCCTG
>CAYNWI010000216.1:0-5255 GCA_964400825.1 uncultured Anaerolineae bacterium
GCTTCCAGGATGTGCGTGATGGCCGTGCCCCCACTGCCCCCGATGTTCTGGGCCATGCCCAGGCGGGGGCTTTGTACCTGATTGGGACCCGCCTGGCCGCGCAACTGCTCGACTACCTCCACCACTTGATAGACACCGGTGGCTCCCACCGGATTGCCCCGCGCCTTCAGCCCTCCCATGGTGCAAATGGGTGTAGGCCCTTCGAGGGAGATGTTGCCGTTTTGGCCCAGTCTGTAACCCTCTCCCCGCTCGGCAAAGCCACAGGCTTCCAAGGATAAAGCGCTCATGATGGTGAAAGCGTCGTGCAGTTCGAACACGTCAATGTCGTCCGGGCCGACCCCGGCCTGCTGATAGGCCCTTTTGGCTGACAGGTAGGCGGATTCCAAAAAAAGGAGATCGCGCCGGTCGTGTAGGGCCACGGAATCAGTAGCTACTGCTGAGGCGGAAATGCGGATGGGCTGTGTGCTGAACTCTGAGGCTTGCTCCCTGGGGCAGAGCACCAGCGTGGCTGCACCGTCGGCCACGGGCGCGGAATCCAGCAGGTTAATGGGGTCGGCGATCATGCGGGCCTTCTCGAAGGCATCCTTAGAGATGGGCCGGCGGAACATGGCGTAGGGATTGCCCACGGCGTTCCGGTGGGCGTTGACGGCGAACATGGCAAAGTCGGCGTTGGTGGCTCCATACTCGTACATGTAGCGTCGCATCAGCAGGGCGTGAACGGCCACCAGGGAGAGGCCCTGGCTGGCCTCGTAGTCTCCGTCGGTGGCCGTGGCCAGGCCAGCGGCGGTAGTACAGCCCAGAGCGTCGGTCATCTTCTCCACCCCGGTGACGGCCACGATGTCGTGGAGGCCGCTGGCTACGGCGAGATACCCTTGACGTAACGCTGCGGCTCCGGAGCAACACGCGGCCTCGACCCTGAAAGCTTCAGTGCCTCGCAACCCTGCGAAGTCGGCGATCAGCGTCCCCAGGTGCTCCTGTCCCACAAACTGTCCCCCCAGCATGTTGCCCACGTAGAGGGCGTCGGCCTTTTCGATCCCCACCTCGTCCATAGCTGCCCACAGGGACTCAACAGCGAGATCGCGCAGCGATTTCTCCCAGTGTTCGCCCACCTTCGTCTGTCCGATACCAACAATGCTCACATCTCTCACGTTATCATCCTCCTTCTTCCTGCGACGTTTCACGTTTTCACGTTTCACGTTCAATTAGTGCATCACCAGCTTTTTCTTAAACCTGACATAAAGCGCATAGTCAATGTATTTCTTGCGGGCGATGTAGTCCTGGGTGAGGGGTGCTCTGTTTCTCCTCTCCTCGATGAGGTCAGTGACGATCAGGGAGAAGGCATCGCTGCCAGCTCCAGAGCCGAAGGAGACCAGCAGCACCCTATCGCCCGGACGGGCTTCATCAAGGACGGCCGTCAGCCCCAACAGGGAAGAGCCCGCGTAGGTATTGCCCGTCATGGGCACCAGCAGCCCCGCCTTCACTTGTTCTTTGCTGAAACCCAGGGCCTGGCCCGCTTTGAGGGGGAACTTGGCGTTGGGTTGGTGGAACACGGCGTAGGTGTAATCTCCGGCTTCGTAGCCCAGCTCATCCATCAAGCGCTGTCCCGCAGCTAGAACGTGTTTGAAGTAGGCAGGCTCGCCGGTGAATCGGTACCCATGCTGGGGATAGTGCTGGCCGGGCCGACGGAAAAAGTCCGGCGTGTCGGTGACATAAGAATAAGACCCTTCGATGTAGGCCAGGCTCTGCTCCTTGGGACCGATGAGGTAGGCCGCGCCGCCGGCTCCTGCGGTGTACTCCAGGTCGTCGCCTGGCCGCGCCTGGGAGGAGTCCATGCCGATGCAGAGGGCATAGCGCGCCATGCCAGAGCCGACAAAGCCAATGGCGGCCTGGATGGTCTCGGTGCCGGCTTTGCAGGCGAACTCCCAGTCCGCTGCCTGGGTATGGGGTGCAGCTCCAATGGCCTCGGCCACGATGGTCGAGGTGGGCTTGACGGCATAGGGGTGGGACTCGCTGCCCACCCAGACCGCGCGGATCAGCCCAGGCTCTATCTCCGCCCGCTTCAGCGCATTGCGAGCCGCCTCGATGGACATGGTGACCACGTCCTCATCGAGGCCGGGCACGGCTTTCTCCTGGATGGGCAAGGCGTCCTGGCCCTCTTTCCAAACCCTGGCTACCTCAGAAGCGGGCAGCCTGTAGCGGGGCACGTAAGCTCCATAGCCGACGATGCCGACCTCACGGTCTGGTCTGAGCAACAGAGAGTCTTCAGTCAAATACTAAGCCTCCAATCTCCAATATCCAATCTCTAATATCCAACCTCCAACCTCTAACCTCCAGCTTCCATCTCTTGCACCAACTCCTGCGCTCGGTCGAGGCGAATCTTTTGCTCCGCTACCAGACGCCCAGCGATTATCTCTACCAGATCGCCCGTGGCGCCAGCGGCGATGGCAACCTGACGAGCGTGCAGTTCCATGTGGCCACGTTGTATTCCCTCGGTGGCCAGTGCCCGCAGGGCGGCCAGATTTTGGGCCAGGCCCACGGCGGCCATGACCTCGGCCAGTTCCTGCGCCGTGGTCACGCCCAGGATCTTCAGCGCTACCTTGGCCGTGGGGTGTACCCTACTGGCCCCGCCAACGATGCCCACGGCCAAGGGCAGTTCCAGCGTACCTGCCAGATTCCCGGCGGCGTCCACGCTCCAGTGCGAGAGCGAGGTGTAGCGCCCGCTGTGGGCAGCGTAGGCGTGGGCTCCTGCCTCCAGGGCGCGCCAGTCCTGGCCGGTGGCTACGGCCACGGCGTCAATCCCGTTCATGATGCCCTTGTTGTGGGTGGCGGCTCGGTAGGGGTCGTTGGCGGCCAGGGCGTAGGCCTCGACGATGCGCTTCGCCACCGTCTGGCCGGCGAACGATTCGAAGGCCAGCGAGTCTGCCGGAATGGTGCATTTGGCGCGCGCCAGTCGTTGGTCGGCGAGGTTGGAGAGGATGCGCAGCACTACCCGTCCGCCGGTGATGTTTTCTACCTCCGGGGCCAGGGCCTCGCAGGCGGTGTTCACCGTGTTGGCTCCCATGGCGTCGCGGCAGTCGAACAGCAGGTGAACGACCACCATCTGGCCAACCGCGCTGTCCTCAACGATGCGCACGATCAGGTCGCGGGCTCCACCGCCCAGGCTGACGAGCAGGGGATCGGTCTGGTCGGCCAACTGCAACAAGTGGCTTGTCTGGGCCAGGAGTTCGGAGTGGGCGGCCTGGGGATCGGCGACGTCCAGCACCTGTATCTGGCCGATCATCACCGGCTCGTCGCTGCTGGTGGCGAATCCGCCGCCCTCGCGCACCAGCCGGGCGGCGAAGCTGGCCCCGGCTACGACGGAGGGCTCTTCGATGGCCATGGGGATAAGATAGTCCTGGCCGTTGATGAGGAAATTGACGGCTATCCCCAGGGGCAGGGAGTGGATGCCCACCACGTTCTCGATCATCTGGTCGGCTTGAGCTGGACTCAAGCCCTTCCCCCTCAAGACCGCTTTCTCACTGGCCGTCAGTCCGGCCAACTCTGCGACGACAGACGCTCGATCTTCTAAGCTCAGCTTGTAGAACCCAGGCAGACGGGAGGATTTGTTCATCTATACCTTTCGGCACAACGTCACAAAAAAAGCCCATTCCGGGCTTGAATCATCGAAAGTATAGCACAACCTCCCTGTCAAAAACTATCAAATCTCAGTAGATCCATTATTGCTCCAAAGGGATTGTCAAGCTTGTAGCGGGCGAAGTCCAACTATCTTCGCCTTTGGCCTGGATCTGGCGATCCAGCCCGAGCAAAATTGGATCTACTGAATCTCTACAGTGGGGCCTTTGTCTCGCTAGCTTCCCTCTCCTCTTTTTCTGGCGGAACGATTCGCCGGAGCTTGTCGAGGCTCTCCACTCGATCAATGTAGAGGATGCCGTCGAGGTGGTCTGTCTCGTGCTGAAAGGCGCGGGCCAATAACCCCTCCGCTTTGATCCGCACCTTCTTGCCCCGGCGATCCTGGGCCTTGACGGTGACTGAAGTGGCCCGGTTTATGGCTCCCACGTAGCCGGGCAAACAGAGACACCCTTCCTCCCCCGCCTCCTCCCCTCCAGCCCTGATGATCTGAGGATTGCAAAGGGCGAAGAGCTTGCCGCTCTGAGGGTCTTCCTCGTCCTCAGGCAGTTGGATGACGATGACCCGTTCCAGTACGCCTATCTGGGGCGCAGCCAGGCCCAGTCCGTTGGCGGCGTGCATGGTTTCCACCATATCATCTATCAAGGCCTGCAAAGCCTCGCCGAAATTCTTGACCTTCTTCGATTTCTCCCGCAGTATGGGGTTGTCAGCGAAAATCACCTCACGAATGGCCACGCGACCTCCTTACTTGAAACAGCGTCTACGATGTGTATTATAGCCATCGCGCCCCGGATGTCAAAAGCTTTCAACCTCCGGACCCTAATCCTCCACATGAAGGCCAGGCCGAACCAGTAGGCGTTGATGTTGAAGTAATCAAGGGCGCGAAGTCTTCTCATGGGTCTCACGGCGCAAGCAAGAGAGTGGCAGTGCCGGTGACGTTGATGAAGTCGTCAGCGATGAAAAGCACCCGCACGTTCAACTGCAGGAACACTTTCTCCCGGAGCTTGCCCTCCCAGACGATGGAGTCGCCGAGCTTGCGATAGGGATAGCCCTCGACGCCGCTCAGCTCGATTCCCTCCTCCGCCTTGCCCAAGTATTTAACCAGGGTGCCGGGAATGTAGTCGCCCTTCTTTACCTGATAGGTCACCGGCGCGTTGGAATATCCTACAGGCACTTCTGGGATGGAGGCCACCTCAGGCACGGGGTCCCGCACGGTCGCCTTGGTTGTCCCGCCCACGTAGATGGTATCTTCGGTGACCCAAAGCACCCGCAGCGAGAGGTCCAGGTCTACGTTCTCCACAGGGCTGCCTTTCCAGTCGAGGGAATCACCCTTCTGTTTGAAAGCTGTTTGGTCATCAATGAGAATCTCGGCTCCCGTGTCGGACAGGCCAACGTAGTGAATACCTGTGCCCGGCAGGTAGGAACCCTTCTCGATGCCGGTCTCGAAAGGGGCGGTGTAGAGCAGCTCCAAAGGGCCGCCTGGAGGCTGGCGCCGGCAGGCGGGCAGGAAAGAGAGTAACAGCCCCAGAACGACGAGAATTATCGCCCTTTTCTCCATTTTCGTTTTCATCCTCCTCTCTCAATCTTCACTAGCGGATGGTTCTTGGAACGCGAATATCACGGAGCGA
>CAYNWI010000217.1:0-5241 GCA_964400825.1 uncultured Anaerolineae bacterium
ACTGCGCCAGCAGCGCCTCCACCAGCGGCATGCGGCGGAAGGTCTTGTAGTTGCCCTCCTGATAATGGCAGTCGCCAGGGGGGTGGCAGCCGGAGACGATGACCCCGTCGGCCCCCTCGGCGAAGGCCTTGAGGATGAAGACCGGGTCCACGCGCCCTGTGCACATCACGCGGATGATGTCCACGTTGGGTGGCTGCTCCATGCGGGAGATGCCAGCCGTGTCGGCCGCGGCGTAGGTACACCAGTTGCACAAGAAGCCGACGATTCTAGGTTCAAAGCTGCTGTTGCTCATGGGCATTACTCCTATCACGTATTCAATAACTAAAGATACAAGTGCGCAAGGAAACAAGTTGTCTACTTGTTTCCTTGTTATGGTATGTTTTCGATCTGGGTCAGAATCCTTCAGCAGCTAGAAGACGAGCTCAACGCCGTCAATGTTCGCTTCTGCATCTTCGACGATCCTGCACGGGGGAAGCGTCTCCACATCCATGCCGGGCTCGTACTTGAAGATGGCGGCGATCTCCCTGTTGAGCATGAAGATGAAGCGGGAAAGGGGCAGGTTCATGGAGCACGCATCCTGACATTGACCACAGTTGACGCAGGAATCCATGACGTGCACGGCTCGCACCATGGGCCACAAAGTATCAGGTGGAATCTCCCCGCCGAGTACGAAGCCCCTATCCGGCTCCAGCCAGCACTCCTTGCAGTAACAGATAGGACAGGCATCCCTGCACCCAAAGCACTTGATGCACTGGCTGAACTGGCCGAACCAGTAGTCAAACCTCTCATCGAGGCTCATGTCTTTGAAAGTGGCAAAGTCCCTTTCCTGCCACTTGCGCGCCAGTTCGGTTGCCGCTTCGATTTTTCCCTTTCTGATTTTCACGGCCTCGCCATCCGGCTGCTCAACGAGGATACAGCCAGCTTCGATGGCTCCATCAACGAGAGCAGCGCCCTTGTCCGAACAGACCTCTATGAACGTGGCCTTCTTATCTCCCACGCCCCACTTGCCACAGGCCAGGTCGGCCATGGTCGGGATGCTCGTCTCGCAGCGCCGGCAGTTCTCTCTCCTCCCATACCCCTTTTCTTCTAACTCCGCCAGGTCTCTTTCCCTCTCGGTTCCATCCTTCAACCTGACCGTGAGTTTCCCATCTTCGATGTCTTCCCTGACCACGTCAGCCGGATTGATGCCAAACTCCTCTTCGAACATCTTCCTGGCCGCTACCGGCGGCAGGGTGCCGGTGCAGTTCAGGCCCACGAGAAGCAAGTTCTCACGGTTGATCTGCTCCCGCTTGACGAGTTCAATGATCGCCTTGGCATCGCACGGCCTGCAAGTCACCGCTATCCTCAGGTCAGAAGCACCACCCAGGTACTCCTTCAGACAGCGGGCGATGTTGGGGGAAGCGCAATGCAAAGCCCCCGCCGCCCCTATCACCTCTTGCGGATCGGTGATCAAGATGGGTATGCCGTCGTACCTGTTGCCGTCTCTCGCCTTTATGGCCAGCACGGCATCCACGCGCTTGCTTTCCAGGGCAAATTTTAGAAGGGAGGTAACCGCGCCGCCATATTCGGCCTTCTCCAGTATCTCCTTGTCCGGGGACCAGGCCAGGTACATGTCACCGTTCATTGTTTCACCTCCATCTTGGCAGCGCACACCTTGTACTCCGGCATCTTGCATGCTGGATCAAGCGCGGGGTTCGTCAGCACGTTGGCGCAGGACTCGGCAAAGTGGAAGGGGACGAACAGCAGGCCCGGCGGCACTTGCGTGGTTATCTTGGCTTGGGTCTCAATGCTGCCCCGCCTGGTCTTCAGAGTGACCGTAGCTCCGCTCCTGACCCCCGCCTTGGCAGCATCGGCGGGGTTGATCTGGACGAAACCCTGATTCACCTCGTTATTCAACTTCGGGGTCCTGCGCGTCATCGTCCCGGTGTGATAATGGAATATACTCCTGCCGGTGGTCAGAACGTAGGGATACTCTTCATCCGGCAATTCCGCCGGGGGCTTGTAGTCCACCACCTGAAGATGTCCCAACCCATCAGGGGTGTTGAACTTCTGAACGAACATGGTGGGCGTGCCTGGGTGATCCTCAGAGGGACAGGGCCAGTGAATCCCCCCCGTCGTCTGGCTGAGCCTGTCGTAGGTTATGCCCGCGAATTGAGGAACACAACGTCTGATCTCCTCAAATATCTCCCGTGCGGAAGAGAAGCCAAACTTGTCTTTGTAGCCCATCTTTTCCGCCAACTGGCACACAACCCACCAGTCAGGCTTGGCCTCGCCGGGGGGGTCTATCACCTGATCTATCTTCTGTACCCTTCTATCAACCCAGGCGTGGGTTCCCTCTCGCTCCACCCAGGTAGCCGCGGGCAGCACCACGTCGGCCAACTGAGCCGTCTCGGTGGGGAATATGTCCTGAACCACCAGGAATTCCAGGTTCTGCAACGACTTTCGCACATCGTTGACGTCGGGGGCGGCCATCATGGGATTTGTCCCCACCACGTAGAGGAACTTGACCTTTTGCAGCATCACCGTGTATGGAAAGCCGGGCTTCGTGGGCAGGTCCTCCACCCCCCAGGCCTCCTCGAAGATTTTCGCCGTTTCCTCTCCCACCACCTTGAAACCGGGGTAGAAGACGTTGAGGCAGCCCATGTCGCCGGTGCCTTCACCGTTGATCTGCCCCCGTGTGGGGTTGACGCCGGTGCCTGGCCTCCCGTAGTGCCCGGCCAGCAACGCCAGGCTGGCGATGGCCTTCACGTTGTCCGTGGCGGTGGTATGCTGGTTCAGCCCTTGATCGTACAGAACGCAGCCTGTCTCCGCCGTGGCGTAGGCGAGCGCGGCCTCTCTGATCTTCTCCAGCGGTACGCCGCTGATCTCCTCCAACTCTTTTAGATCCAGAGAGGAAAGATGCTGGCGCAGTTCCTCAATCCCGGCGGTCCTCGAGGCGATGAACTCCTTGTTTTCCAGTCCCTCGCTGAGGATGATGCTCATCATGGCGTTGAGCACCGCCGCATCTGTGCCTGGCTTCAACTGAAGGTGGATGTCCCCCAGATACCTGGCGGTGACGGTGTCTCGGGGGTCCATCACGATCACTTTGGCCCCTTTCTCCTTCGCCTTGAGCACTCTCATGGTCATCAGGGGGAAGGTCTCTTTGAGATTGACGCCGGCCAGGAAGATACAGTCTGCCCGTTCGATGTCAATCTCAGAAGTCTCCATCACGCCAGCGCCCACCGTAGGGCCGAGGCCGGCCGCTGAGGGGGAGTGGCACAATCGGCCGCAGTACTCCACGTTGTTGGTGCCCATGACCACGCGGGTGAACTTCTGCAGCACGTAGGCGTCCTCGTTGGTATTCTTCCCCGAGGCGAGCAGGCCAAACGTCTGAGGAGTGGCTTCCTTGAACTTGCTGGCGATGAGATCGAGCGCCTCATCCCAGGAAGCTTTCTCAAGCACGCCGTTCTTTCTCACCAGCGGCGTCTTCAGCCTGTCCTCAGCGTAGAGGAACTGATAGGCGTTCTTCCCTTTGGGGCAGTTCTTCCCCTCGTTTACCGGGTGCTCCTTCCGCGGCTCCTGGCCTATGATCTGGCCATCCTTCACGACCAGATAGATCCCACAGCCACAACTGCAATAGGGGCATATAGCAGCCTTATACTCAATGTTCATTTTTGCCTCCCGGTGAAGGGGCTGGGACCAAGCTGTTTGATGGTCTCGGTGAATTCGGCGACTACCTCGGCCTCCTTGGGGGCCTCGGCTGCTGCGATCCATTCCAGCCTGAGTCTATCCTGGCCGATTCCTACGGCTTCAAGGAAAGGTTTCAGGGCCATAACTCTTCTTCGAGCGTTCAGGTTGCCCTTCTGGTAATGGCACTGTCCCGGATGACAACCGGAAACCAGGACGCCATCTGCACCCAGGGCAAATGCCTTGAGGATGAAAGCCGGATCCACACGCCCGGTGCACATGACGCGGATGATGTCCACGTTGGGCGGCTGCTGCATGCGGGATACTCCCGCTGTGTCGGCCGCGGTGTAGGTACACCAGTTGCACATGAAAGCGACGATCCGCGGTTCAAAGTCCGTACCATTCATTAGCGTACTCCTTCAACTTCAACAGGTTGCTTCACAGGCATGCGGAAGAGCCCCTCGATCTGGGCCAGTATCTGCCGATCGGTGAAGTGCCTGGCCATGATGGCCCCGGCCGGGCAGGCCGCCGCGCAGGTACCACAGCCCTTGCACAATGCCTCGTTGACGCGGGCGACGCTCTTTTCTTCGATGAAACTGATGGCGGTGTAGGGACAGAGCGCGATGCAGGTCTTGCAGCCTGAGCAGAGCTCCTCGTCCACCACAGCGGTCTGCGGTGAGATGGTGACTTCGCCTTTGTCCAGCATTGCCAGGGCCATGGAGGCCGCCGCGCCGGCGTGGGCCACCGTATCCGGCACGTCTCTGGGGCCTTGGGCGGTACCAGCCAGGAAAACGCCGTCGGTGTTGGTCTCCACCGGGCGCATCTTGGGGTGCGCCTCGGCGAAGAAGCCGTCTTCCGTGCGCCCCAGGCCGAAGAGCTTCGCCACCTGGTCGGCATCGTGCGGAGCCTCGATGGCCGTGCTGAGCACCACCATGTCCACGTCCGCCGATACCAACTGCCCCAGGTCGGCGTCCTCGCCCTTGACGCGCAGCTTGCCGTCGGGGAGCACCTCCACCTCGGCGCCGCGACCACGCACGAAGGTGACGCCCTCCTCCTGCACCCGCTCGTAGAACTCTTCGTAGCCCTTGCCGAAGGTGCGCATGTCCATGTAGAACTCGTACACTTCGGCCCCGGTCTTGTCACGCACCAGGTGGGCCTGCTTCAGCGAATACATGCAGCAGAAGCGGGAGCAGTACGGATGCGCATGGTGGTCCCGGCTGCCCACGCAGTGGATGATGGCCACGCGCTCAGGCTTGCGCCCGTCGGCCAGCAGGATCTCACCGCCGGTGACTCCGCCGGCGTTGGAGAGTCGCTCGAACTCCATACCGGTGATGATGTTGGGCGACTCGCCGTAGGAATACTGGACCAGTTGGGCGGGGTCCCACATCTCGAAGCCAGTGGCGACGATGACCGCCCCCACGTCCAGTTCCAGAATCTCGTCCTGCTGATCGAAGTTGATCGCGCCGCCCTCACACACCATCTGGCAGACCCCGCAGGCGTCCTCGATCTCACCCTCGGTGCGGTCGTTCTGGCGGAAGCGGATGCAGGCGTCGGTGTCAATCACCGGCACGCGGG
>CAYNWI010000218.1:0-5234 GCA_964400825.1 uncultured Anaerolineae bacterium
TGCTCCTCGGTGACGTGGGCCACCAACCCGACCACCCGCGAGATGGCGAACAGGCCGTTGCCCATCTCCGGCGGGAAGCCCATCTCACACAGCACAGTGGCGATAGCCCCGTCCACGTTCATGGGCAGGTCTTTACCCAGGCTGTCCTTGATCGCTGCCCGCAGGGCGTGGGCCATCTCCAGGTACTCGCCGGCCAGCCCCACCTCTTCGGCGATGGCGAACAGCTTCCTGGTGCGTGGATCGTCGGTATGGTAGCGGTGGCCATAGCCTGGCACGCGGATCTTCTGGGCGCGGAACTCGGCCATCTTCTGGCGGGCGGCTGTGGCCGCGTCCAATCCCTGGTCGTGCTGGTAGGCCACCAGGTCCAGCAGCACGCGCATACAGTCCTCGATGGCCCCGCCGTGATACCGGTTGATGGTCATGATCCCGGCCGCCACCGCCGTAGTCAGCGGCGCCCCGCCGGAGGCCACCGTGCGAGCCGCCAGCGCCGAGGGCGGGGTCGCCCCGTGGTCCACGCTGGACACCAGGATGGCATCCATCATCCTGCCGTGGGCCTCCGACGGCAGCTCGCCCCGCAGCACCAGGTAGACCACGTGGCTGAAGGGCACCCGCCCCATCAGCTCGTCAATGCGATAGCCCCGCACGGCCACCTTGTTCGGCTCGATCTTGGTGATGGCAGTTTTCCAGGTTTCCTCAGACATTTTCTCTCTCCCTCCTACAACCTACATTCTACAACCTGCTAAGAACCTGCTTCGTGGCCTGGGGCAGATCGCCGAAGGCATCCACCACCGTAGCCCCCACCTGGCGCAGGCGCCGGACCTTGCCCTCGTGGGTGCCGCGCCCGCCCTCGACGATGGCCCCGGCGTGGGAGAAGCGCGTGCCAGACTTCGCCGCCTTCCCGCCGATGAAGGCGATGAGCGGCTTGGTGAACTCGCCAGCCTCAATCAGATCGGCCACCTGCTCCTCCTGCGAGGTACCGATCTCGCCGAACATGACCACCGCCCTGGTGTCGGGGTCCTGCTCGAACAGCCTGACCACCTCAGGATGGGGCAGGCCCACCACCGCGTCCCCGCCGACGTGCACCAGCGTCGTGGCCCCGATGCCCTCTCTGGCCAGGTAGTAGGCCATTGAGGAGGTGATACCCCCACTACGCGAAGTGATGCCCACCGGCCCCTGGAAAAACCACTCGCGGGCCGATACCGCCCGGCCACCCATCATGCCCAGCACGCCCTTGTCGGGACTGAGCACGCCCAGGGTGTTGGGGCCGACGAACTTAGCGCCCTTCTCCCTGGCGCGCTTGGAGATAGTCAGCACGTCGTAAATGGGTACGCGGTCGGGGACGATGACCAGCAGCTTGACGCCGGCGTCAATGGCCTCCAGCGCCGCGCTCTTGACCAGCGGCGCGGGGATGAACAGCACACTGACGTCAAGAGGGCCAACCTCCTCCCAGGCCTCCTCGACGGTGTCGAACACGGGCACATCCAACACCTCCTGGCCGCCCTTGCCCGGCGTCACTCCCGCCACGACGTTGGTGCCGTACTCCTTCATTAGCTTGGTGCGGGCCATCCCCTCCCGCCCGGTGATGCCCTGCACCAGGACGCGCTTGGTTTGGTCAATCAAGATGGACATGGATTATTCCTCCCAAGAGTTTGGAACACGGAAGCACGGAGAGCATGGAGGCACGGAAGTTCCGTGACTCCGTACCTTCCGTGATTCCGTGTTCCCGCGTTCCCCGGATGCGCCTGAGTAGTCACCCGTACTGTTGATATTCATCAAAACTGCAACACCATTCTTGACAATTCGGAGCACATCTGCTATATTGTAGTAGAGAGCCGGCAATAATACCTTGCTGGGTGCTACGATGTTCCGCCATCTGGTGGCGCGTGAGCCGTGGAACCACACCCAGCAAGACGCCGCTCTTTTTTGTTATTTGGGCTTGGTTCGATACTCCTCTAACCCAGGAATCGGTAGATCCACGCGCCCACCACCCGCTCCCTGGAAGAAGCACTCCACCTCACAGGCCAGGCACTCCACACAGCGGCCCTGCCTGGCCTCCTCGTGGGTGATGTTGAGCCCCGGCACGCCGTCCTCCAGCTTGAGGATCTGACGCGCACACTCTTTGACGCAGACTTTGCTCTCGCAGGTGCGGCACACGGCGTGGTCAAAAGTGACCACGCCACTGGTGACGGTCTCGAAGGTGTAGGGCTCCTTCGGTTCGGGACGTGGTGCTGGCGGGGCCACCTCGATCAGCCTCCCCTCCTCGATGAGCGCCCGCAGCCGTTGGGCACAGAAGTCGGGCGAATCGTCCTTTTTGTAGCCCTCCACCGGCGCGGGCACGCGACCGTTGAGCCGCTCCAGGATCTCGACCGCCTTGTCCTCGGCGTTGCCGCCCAATCGAATGACGACCGGCACGTCAATCTGCTCCTCCAGGAAGGCCTTGACCAGCCCGCGCGCCGAGTGGAACTGCTCCTGGCTGGCCACCCCCGATCCGGAGCCAAAGTAGCCATCAATCGGGCCAGACGAGAGGATGATCCGCGCCGCGCGATAGACCTTGCTGGCCGGGGGATTGCCGCTGGTGTCCACGTAGGTCGCCAGCTTGAAGCCCTGGTTGAGCACGGCGTCCATGCTCATCATCGAGCCGCCGCCTCCCGCCCCGTGGAAGCCGACGTACCCCTCACCCTTCTCGAAGCCCTCCGCCATCTGAATAAAGTAGAAGGTGCCCCGGTAGTCGTTGGCCTCCACCTCGTAGGCGATCCGTTCCAGCTCGGTGGGTGGACGGTCCAGCTCGCGGGCAAAGGTGATCCCCAGGTCCGGGTGGCGGAAGACCGCGTAGTCGTCCACGGTGATGCGGCAGTCAGCGGCGTACAACTTGCCGTCGGTGGTCTGCACCAGCGGGTTGATCTCCGCGGCGCGAGCCTCGTAGGTGCGAGCCACAGTGTACAGGCCGGCGATGATGCCGGCGATGTCTCGCTGCAACCCGCCCGACAGCCCCGCCCGGCGAACCAGGTTGCGAGCCTGGTGGTCCATCAGCCCGGACTCGATGTCCACGTGGGTCTGGGCCACTGCCTCCGGATGCTCGGCGGCGATTTCCTCAATGCCAGTGCCGCCCACACTGGAGAACATCACCAGCGGGGCCTGGGCACGGTCGTCCACAATGACCCCGGCGTAGAACTCGCGGGCGATGTCCAGCCGCTCCTCGACCAGCACCTGCTCCACGGTGAAGCCCTTGACCCGCATGCCCAGCATCCCGCTGGCTGCGGCCGCCGCCTCGTCGGGGGTGGCCGCCCGCTTGATGCCGCCCATCCCCGCCCGGCCGGTGGTCCAGGCCTGGGCCTTGACCATCACCTCACCGCCGATCTCCGCCGCGATACGTCGCGCTTCGTCGGGGGACGAGGCCACCCCGCCACGGGGCACGGGGATTCTGTGCGCCTTGAGGAGCACTTTTCCCTGATGTTCGTGTAAACGAGCCATTCGCTACTCCTGTTAACCTTCGCTCAACATTGTCAGCGCCCCCGCCACTCGCGCTGCTGTCTCTATCTCCAAGGGCACAGTGGCCTGGATGTCTTCCAGCACGTCGCGGCCGAAACGGGCCGCTAACGCTCTCGCTTCCATCGGGTACAACTCCAGCGCCAGCAGGAACTGGCCCGGATTGACGATGGCCACGTCCCTGTAGCGGCGCATATCCAGCAGATCGAAGTCGCTGCTAACCAGGTAGTGAGCTTCTTCCTCCACTGCGCAGGCCAGAAACTTGTCGTCCTTCGGATCCCGGCAGGCACCGGACAGGTGCAGAATCCCTGGCACGTGCTCCGAGAAGCGTTCCAGTCCCCGCACCAACTCGTCCACCGGAGCCGTGGCTAACTGTCGGATGGCCGGCCGGGCCAACACGTCGGCCAATTCAGCCCGCGTGGCCGGAGAAGATAGCAAAGTAAAAGTGCCAGCTTGCCAGTGCGCCACGACCCGGCGCATCAACTCGCCCTGAGTCAGCACATAACTGACCAATGAACTGGTGTCAATAACCACGCACAGCATGGCTTATCCCCCAGCAGTGGCAACTTCTTCACGGGCTTGCTCGATGATGGCCAGCACCTCCTCATCGCTCAGGCCCACGTTGCGCTCGGCGTTGCGGGCGGCGGTGAGCTCCAGCCACTCGAAGAACGCTTCCCGCTCCCGCCGAAAATGCTGGATTCGCTGATATTCGTCCAGATTGATGATAGCCACCTGGGGCCGACCGAAGGTCTCGACGATGTAGGTTTCACCTCGCTCTCGCACCGCCTGTAGGACATCGGTCAACCGCTGCCGCAGATCGGTGGCGCCGATGCTCCGCTCCATAGCAAATCCCTCCCTGGAGAATTACAAGATTTATAACAATTATAAACCTTGTATACCCCTTTGTCAAGCCACCACTACAAGACCTCTCCGCCAGCCCCTCAACCCTCTTGCCGCTTATGTAACCTCTGCCTGAATTGCTCGGTCAGAGCGGGCACTACCTGGAAGAGGTCGCCCACGATGCCGTAATGAGCCACCTGGAAGATGGGGGCCTCAGGGTCTGTGTTGATGGCCACGATGCAACCCGAGGTCTTCATCCCCGCTAAATGCTGAATGGCCCCTGAGATTCCGCAGGCGATGTAGAGGTCGGGGCGCACGGTGCGCCCCGTCTGGCCCACCTGGTGGGCGTAGGGAATCCAGCCAGCATCAACGACGGAACGCGAGGAGCCCACCGCTCCCCCCAGCACCTCCGCCAGCTCAAAAATGGGAGCGAAACCCTCAGGCCCTCCCACCCCCCGACCGCCAGCCACGATGACCTGAGCGTCTGTCAGGTTCACCTCGCCCTCCTGGGTAATGAAATCCACCACCTTGCTGGCGATCTCATCCTCGCTCATGACAGCCCTCTCGCGGACGATCTGGCTCCCCTTCCTCCCCCCCCAAGTTGGGGGGGAAAGAGGGGGGGCGCCCACCTCAGGCATCTCGAAGACGCGGTGGCGGACGGTGGCCATCTGGGGACGGCGGTGGGGACAGATGATGGTGGCCATGATGTTGCCGCCGAAGGCCGGACGGGTCTGACGCAGAAGGCGCGTCTCATGGTCAATGGCCAGCTCAGTGCAGTCCGCCGTCAGGCCGGTGCGCAGCCTGGTGGCCACCGATCCAGCCAGATCGCGCCCACGGGTGGACGCCCCCAGGATGAAGACCTCCGGTTTATACTTCCGAACCAGGTCTATCAGCGCGGCGGCGTAGGG
>CAYNWI010000219.1:0-5148 GCA_964400825.1 uncultured Anaerolineae bacterium
CTCTCAGCGCGGCGGTTTAGCGCCGCGTGTGCTCACGAGCACCAGATCATCTTTCCTGGTTGCTCAGGCGGAGGCGATAATGAGAGGGCATATCCTCAGGATAATTTCCGTGCTAGCCATACTTGCCTTGGCACTTTCAGGGGTGCTGGCTTCGCCTACCACCCCAGCCAGCGCCGAGGGTGGCTCTTGGGAGGTTATTTCCGCTCCAACAAAGCATTCGCTTTACTCGGTCTATATGGTGTCAGCGAACGATGGTTGGGCAGTGGGGGAAAATGGCACCATTCTCCACTATGATGGTAGTTCTTGGTCAGAGGTCTCCAGTCCGACGTCAGTAGACTTGAATTCGGTTTACATGGTCTCAGCGACCGATGGCTGGGCGGTGGGAGGACATTGGAATTACGAGAAGGAGGAGGTAGAAGGCGTCATCCTTCACTACGATGGCGCTTCCTGGTCGGAAGTCTCAGGCTCGATAACTGCATGGCTTTGCTCGGTTCACATGCTCTCTGCCACTGATGGCTGGGCGGTGGGAATGAATGGCACAATCCTGCACTACGATGGCAGTTCTTGGTCGGAGATCCCCAGTCTGACAACAGCATGGCTTTACTCGGTCCACATGGTCTCTGCCACCGAAGGCTGGGCAGTAGGAGGAGATTCCAATCCCAGCACAGGGCACGATGACAGCGTCATCCTGCACTACGATGGCACCTCCTGGTCTAGGGTCCCTAGTCTGACAACAGCATGGCTTTATTCGATCCACATGGTCTCTGCCAGCGACGGCTGGGCGGTAGGAGGAGATTACGATCCTAGCACAGGGCAATGCGAAAACGCCATCCTGTACTATGATGGCACCTCCTGGTCTAAGGTCCCCAGTCTGACACCAGCATGGCTTTACTCGGTCCACATGGTCTCTGCCAGCGATGTGTGGGCGGTGGGAAGCAGCGGCACCATCCTGCATTATGATGGCATCTCCTGGTCAGAGGTCCCTAGATCGACATCCAGTTGGCTTGATTCGGTCTATGTGGTTTCAGGCACCGATGGCTGGGCGGTGGGGAAAGACGGTACCATGTTGCATTACGATGGCAGCTCCTGGTCAGAGATTCCCATCTCGAGATCGGTATGTTTGAATTCGGTTTACATGGTCTCAGCGACTGATGGCTGGGCGGTAGGAGCCAAAGGGAACAAGGGCACGATCCTGCACTACGATGGCACCTCATGGTCAAAGGTCCCCAGTCCGACAACTGGTGTGCTCTATTCGGTTCACATGATCTCTGCCAGCGATGGTTGGGCAGTAGGAGGGGTTTACAATCCCAGCACACGGCGAGGCGAAAGCGTCATCCTTCACTACGATGGCACTTCCTGGTCGGAGGTCCCCAGCCTGACAATAGCATGGCTTTACTCGATCCACATGGTCTCTGCCAGCGATGGCTGGGCGGTAGGAGCAGACTACAATCCCAGCGCAGGGCAATTCAAAAGCGCTATCCTGCACTATGATGGCACTTCCTGGTCGGAAGTCCCCAGCCCGATAGATGAGCCTCTCTATTCAGTCTACATGGTTTCGGCCAATGATGTTTGGGCAGTTGGGGGAAGAGGCACTATCCTGCACTACGATGGCATCTCATGGACAGAAATCCCCCGACCGACATCCAAGGGGCTTAGTTCAGTTTACATGATCTCAGCCAACGACGGCTGGGCGGTGGGAGGAGGTCGGGTTCCCGGCAGCACCATCCTCCACTATTATGATGGCACCTTCTGGTCAGAGTTTCCCAGCCCGCCGTCAAGAGAACTCCGCTCAGTCCACATGGTTTCGGCCAATGATGTTTGGGCAGTGGGGGGAAGAGGCGCTATCCTGCATTACGATGGCGCTTCTTGGTCGCAGACCCCCAGCCCGACATCGGAATGGCTCCACTCGGTTTACATGGTCTCTGCCACCGATGGCTGGACAGTGGGAGACTATGGCGTGATCCTGCACTATACGGCACCGGATCTTTCAACATCGGCCAAGTCGGTCGATAAAGTCACTGCCGAGCCTGGCGATACTTTGACCTACACCATTACCCTTTCCAACACCGGCGCAGCGGATGCCAGCGCAGTCAGTGTAAGCGACCCCATACCCGTCAATACCACCTACGTGCCCGGCAGCGCCAGCGCTACCACGGGGATCATCACCGGTACTGAGGAGATCCAGTGGACAGGTTTGGTGGCGGCCAATACTTCAGTCACCATCACCTTCCAGGTAAGCATAGACGGCGATCTGACCAAGCCCACGGCTATCGTCAACACCGGCGCAATTGACGATGGCGCCAATCCCGCCTTCGAGAGAAAAGCGGTGACCATCGTGAACGGGTATAGCGTGTATCTGCCGGTCCTCATGAAGAATCTTCTATAGCCGGGCTAGAGCATTGAGGCAGACTATGTAGCGGCTGACGGCCCCCTCCGCTGCCTGTGTTAAAGTAGCTTGCATTGGGAGAAGCGTCGTGTTATAATGCATTATCATTCAGAAAAAACGAGGAAGGCATGAAAGAAAAGATCGAACAACTGCTTGGTCTTATGACCATTGAGGAAAAGGTGGCCATGCTCGCTGGCTCGACGATGTGGTACACCACGCCCGTGGAAAGGCTGGACATCCCGGCCATCAAAGTGACTGATGGTCCCTACGGCGCCCGGGGCGGCGGGAGCTTAACCGGCGGGCTAACGTCGGCCTGCTTCCCGGTGAGCATCGCCCTGGCCTCCACCTGGAACACGGAGCTGGTAGAGCGCGTCGGGCAGGCGTTGGGTGAAGAGGCCAAGACCAAGGGGGCACACATCCTGCTGGGCCCAACGGTCAACATCCACCGCTCCCCGCTCAATGGCCGGAACTTTGAGTGTTTTTCGGAAGACCCGTATCTGTCTGCCAGGATGGCCGTGGCTTATATCAAGGGAGTCCAAAGCCAGAACGTGGGCACGGCCATCAAGCACTACGTCTGCAACGATTCCGAGTTCCAGAGGAATACCATCAGTTCCGAAGTGGACGAACGCGCCCTGCGAGAGATCTACCTGCCGCCCTTCAAGGCGGCGGTTCAGGAGGCCCACCCCTGGTCGGTGATGGCCTCTTATAACAAGGTCAACGGCACCTACGCCAGCGAGAATCCCTACACCCTGACGGACATCTTGAGGGAGGAGTGGGGATTCGAGGGTCTCGTCATGTCGGATTGGTTTGGCACCAAGAGCACCGCCGCTTCCGTAAACGCCGGCCTTGATCTGGAGATGCCAGGCCCACCCGTGTGGCGAGGTGAGAAGCTGCTTCGAGCTTTCCGTGCCGGGGAGGTGGACGAAGCGACCATTGACGAGAGTGTGCGCCGCCTGCTGGGCATCATCGTCAAATCGGGTGCCTTTGAGGATGCGGCGGACCGTCCGGAGAGAGCCGTTGACAAACCGGAACATCGCGCCCTGGCCCGCCAGGCGGCAGCGGAAGGGATGGTGTTGCTCAAGAACGAGGGGAACGTCCTGCCCCTGAGCACCGATCAGGTCAAGTCCTTGGCCATCATCGGCCCCAATGCCAAGGTGGCGCGGATCATGGGCGGGGGGAGCTCCCACGTGACCCCCCATTACGCCGTCACCCCCTTCGATGGGATCGTCAACAGGGTGGGCGATGCTGTGAAGGTCGGCTTCGAGGTAGGGTGCACCAACACTTCGACTGGGCTCAGTGCAAGTCACAAGCTGCTCCCCTTGATCCCCCCGGCCTGGCTGACCCCGGCCGCTGGTCAGGCGGGCCAGGGCCTCACCGTCGAGTTCTTTAGCAACCTCGATCTCTCCGATGCGCCTGTCAAGACCATGCTGGCTGAAACCACCGAACTGGCCTGGCTGGGCGAGTTTGACCCTGAGGTCCATGCCGCTGAGTTCTCCGCCAGGCTGACGGGCCGGTTCACCGCGCCGGAAGCCGGCCGCTACACCTTCGGCCTGAGCAGCGCCGGCCTGAGCCGACTCTACGTTGATGGCCAGGAGGTCATTGACCACTGGACCGAGCAGAGGCCGGCGGAGCGAACCTTCGAGATGAATATGGCCGCCGGGCAGACCTGCGACCTGAGAGTGGAATACAGCAAGCAGAGCGCCGTGCCGTTGGCCAGCCTTCGACTGGGCTGCCTGCCGCCCATCCCGGAGGATGCCATGGCCCGCGCCGCAGCCCTGGCCGCCGCGTCGGACGTGGCCCTGGTCTTCGTCGGCCTGAGTGACGAATGGGAGAGCGAGGGGTTCGACCGGCCGGACATGGAGCTGGTTGGGGATCAGGTCGCTCTGATCGAGAAAGTCGCGGCGGCCAACGCCAACACCGTAGTGGTCTTGAATACCGGTTCGCCGATTACCATGAACTGGCTGGACAAAGTGGCCGCCGTGGTGCAGGCCTGGTATCCCGGCCAGGAGTGTGGCCACGCCATCGCCGACGTCCTCTTCGGCGACGTGAACCCCTCCGGCCGACTGCCCCAAACCTTCCCCAGGCGGCTGGAGGATAACCCCGCCTACATCAACTATCCCGGCGAAAATGGCAGGGTGCACTATGGCGAGGGCATCTTCGTCGGCTATCGCTACTACGACAAGAAGAAGATCGAGCCCCTGTTCCCCTTTGGCTATGGCCTTTCCTACACCACCTTTGCCTACCGCAACCTGCGCCTCAGCGCCTCTGAGGCATGTCCTGAGCCCTGCCGAAGGATTGATGCGGATGAGGGCCTGCAGGTCTCCGTGGACGTTCAGAACACCGGGGGGCGCGCGGGCCAGGAGGTGGTGCAGCTCTACGTTCGTGACCTGGAATCCAGCCTGATGCGCCCGGAAAAGGAGTTGAAGGCCTTTGCCAAGGTGTCCCTCCAGCCTGGCGAAACCAAAACCGTCACCCTGACCCTCAACCGCGAGTCGCTGGCCTGCTACGATGATAGTGCGCAGCAGTGGGTAGCCGAGGCCGGCGAATTCGAGGTCCTGGTTGGCCGTTCGTCGCGGGACATCCGGGCATCGGCCAGGTTCACCCTCCAGGCGACCAGCCGATTCGGTGGCCGCGAAAAACTTGCACTGAGCCCAGCCGAAGGGGTGGGCATCCGCCTCGGGCTTGACAGCACCCTGCAGTTGCTGCTGGCGAACCAGGAGGCCAGGGCGATCCTGAGCAAGCATCTCCCTGGCCTACTGGAC
>CAYNWI010000220.1:0-5133 GCA_964400825.1 uncultured Anaerolineae bacterium
GGTCAGAATCGGCCTGAGCCTCAGCAGCCCAGCCACGATGCCGCTCAGTCTGCTGGCTCTGCCCCCCTTGACCAGGTATTCTACGGTGTCCAGGGTAATGAAAAGGTGCAGGCGCTCTCGTAGCTCGTTGATGGTTTCTACGACGGCCTGGGAGCTTTCCCCCTCGTGGGCGGCGCGGGCAGCGGCCAGGACCAGGAGACCCTGGGCTATGGACAGCGTCTTTGAATCCACCACTGTCACCTGCCCGGCGGGGAATTCCTGACTGGCCAAGACCGCCGCTGAGTAGGTTGCACTGTGGTTGCCGGTGATGGTGATGCAAACCACTTCGTCACCAGCCTCCACACATCGGCGAAAAGCCTGGACGAAAGCTCCAGAGGATGGGACTGAGGTGGTCGGCCAGGTTTGGTCAGTCCTGGCCAGGAACTCTTTCATGGAAATGCTCTTATCCAAGCACTCTTCGAGCCCAAAGCGAAACAGAAAGGGAACGATGACGACACCAAGCTCCTCAAGCTCCTGTTCAAGACTTGGAGGTAGATCGCAACTGGTGTCGGTGACGATTTGCACTGCCATTTTCTCCCTCCAGAGTTAGTATCTCTCTTCCCCCACCTTGCTACACCAGGCTTGGTAGGCAGAGTCGTCCAAGAGATCACGCAGCTCGCTGAGGTCATCGGGGGTGATCTTGATGAACCACCCTTTGCCATACGGGTCCTGGTTCACCAACTCTGGGCTGTCATACAGCTTCTCGTTGACGGCGCTGACCGTGCCGGAGAGGGGCGCGTAGAAGTCCGACGCAGCCTTGACCGACTCCACCAAGCCGAACATCTCTCCCTGAGCAAGGTGGGCACCCACCTGGGGCAGTTCCACGAAGACGATGTCGGAGAGTTCGGTCTGGGCATAGTCGCTGATGCCGCAGGTCGCTTCGTTCCCTTGGACCCGCACCCATTCGTGAGTCTGGGCGTAGTAGCGGCGCCCTTCCTCGAAAGCGCCGGGCGCAGGTCGTGGGATCTTCTCTCTCCTTGGTTTAGAAGGGGCAGGCTCCGACACCCCCAGGGCGCGACACACCCGTCCCAGCCGATCATAAAAATCCCGCGGCGGCATCTGGCCGCCGGTCACGTCGGCGTAGTGCCGATTTCCAATGAGGGGATTCTTGTTGCCTCTCAGCAACAACGGAAAGAGCGGCTTATCCTCGTCCAGCGTCAGCATGACCTCCCGCTCCACCCACTCCGACTCCTCTGAGTCAGGTGTCATAACCAAGATAAAGGCAGCGCTGGTGCGGATGGCGCGAACAATCGTCCGCCACCAGCGGTCGCCGTAGTCAATGCGGTCGTCTATCCACACCTCAAAGCCGCGCCCGCGCAGCTCGTTCTCTAGTTCGCGGGCGTAGGCCTGGTCTTTGCGACTGTAAGAGATAAAAACGTGGTCGGCCATCTCTCCCTCCTGTGTGCAAATCAGCCCCGCTATCCAAATCACAACTCCCGCTCCGGCCTCAAAAAGCGCTGGGCCAGGCACAGGGCGGCGATAGCGGTGGCGTCATGTAACTCACCGCCAGCGCACAGGCCAATGAAATCGTCCAGAGGCACCCTCCGCGTGCCTACGGGATACCTCTCGTCGCCTTCCAACTTGCTGGGCACCAGATCACGCGCCAGGAAGACGAACTGGCGAGAGGTCAGGTACTTGAAGGGGTGAAGCTCGCCCAGGAACTCGATGCGCTCCGCGCGCCAGCCCAGCTCCTCCTGCAGTTCGCGGTTGGCGGTTTCCTCCAAAGACTCCCCCGCTTCCACCTCGCCGCCGACCAGCACCAGCACCTCGCGGTCAAAGGCGGGCGAGCGTTCCACGGCCATGAGCACCTGGCCGTCCTCGGTCAAGGGCACAACCACCACGCCATCGCTACAATGGACAAACCCCACGCCGTCAGCGTCGGCCAGCAGCGTAAAGTACGGATCGCTGCTGATGACCTGGCCGTGAGGCTGCCTCGGTCTGTACTCCACAGAGCTTCCCTTTATGACATGTTCACGCCTCGTCTTCAATCTCACCTTCCTCCTGCTGGGCTTCGCGCTCGCCCACGACCTCGCTGATGTAAATCTGCACGTCGCGATGGATGATCTCCTCGACGCGGGCGGCGAACTTTTCGTAGGCGTGGGCGTGAGACTTGCGGCGGTTGTAGGGGCCGCTCAACTGAAAGAATTGCCACCCCTCGATTTTCAACAGTTCAACGGTGTTGCGGTAGTTGCGCCAACGCTCGCCGTAATGGAAGAACTCCTCCACCGCCGAGGCGATGGCCACCAGAGTGCCCAGGCCCGTGGCCACCCAAGCCCCTCGTTTCAACGACGACACCTGGCTCACCGTCACGCAGATGGGGATGAGGATGCCGCCAATGATGGCCGTCAGCCGCAGGCCATAGTACCAGTTACGCGCCCGATTGGCCCGAGCCTCTATCCAGACCACCTGATCCAGCCAGCGGCTTTTGAGCATTCGCTTGCGCAGGTCGGTCAACCTTAGCGCATCAATCAGCTCGCCCAGATCTGACCTCAGCCACTCAAGGTACGCTTGATCTGATTTATTCTTGTCTGTACTTGTCTGCTGCGTGTCCATTCTTGACCTCCCGTCTTGTTATGTGGTGCGTGGTGCGTGTTCCGTCTTCACGCAATACGCACCACGTTTTCTCACCACCAGTTCTGATTTCTGATCTCACGCTCCCTTTTGCCGGCTCTCCAGGGTCTGCTTGAGCGACTCGATCTCCCTTTGCAAGCCCTTCTGTCGTCGGGCGAGGTTGAAGACGAAAACGAAGGTCAGTGCCCAGAAAACTGCGTAAGCGGCGAAAAGGTAAACCAGATTCCCCATGATGATAACCTCCTATCGGCCCAGTTTATGCTTCAGTTGTTCCACCTCATCAGCCAACTGCTCCAGGTGCACGCGGTGGACGAGAAGGGTGAAATAGAGCAAAGTGAAAGTCCCGATGCAGAAGAGCATGGTGATCAGCATCGGCGTGGCCAGGCTGAAGCCCTGGCTGTCCAAGATGACCGGATGAATGGTCCGCCACCAGCGGATAGCCATGAAGGTGATGGGCACACTGACAAAGCCCACGATGCCGTAGACGGCGGCGAAGCGGGCCTGGCGGGTCTCCTCGTCAATGGCGTTACGGAGCATCAGATACGAGACGTAGATCAGCCACAGGATGGTGCTGGTGGTGAGGCGGGGATCCCAGGTCCACCACACGTTCCAGGTCACTTTAGCCCAAATGGACCCGCTGATGATGGCCATGGTCATAAATGTAACCCCTACCTCCACCGAGGAGAGGGCCACGATGTCCCACCTGCGCGTCCCTTTCCACAGGTAGGCAAGGCTGGCGATCAGGGTGACGAAGAAGGCGAAGAAGCCCACCCAGGCCGAGGATACGTGGAAATAGAAAATGCGCTGCATATCGCCCATAGTCCGCTCCGTGGGGGCGTAGACGAAGACCAGGTAAAGCGCCACGATGATGACGATAGCGCTGGCCCAGGTGAGGTAATCACTGAGACGATATTTTCCCCCGCTCATAAAAAACCTCCTAAAAAACTCCAAAAACATAGCGCGGCGCAGCCGCAACCAGACTCCCGTATGTGTCATTGCGAGGAAGCGGAGCGACGAAGCAATCTCTAGCCCGCAACGGAGGGGATTGCTTCGCTCCGTACCGTCGCTCGCAATGACATGTGCCCGGCAACATTCTGCCATTTCACGTTGTAGCCTCCGGTCTCCAACCTCCAACTCACTCCTCCACCACGTAGTCGAAGGTCATAAAGGAGATGGCTAAGAATACCACGTCGAAGACCGCCAGCAGCCTGACCCAATGGGCTATCTCAGAGAACGGTTGGCCGTCGAGGATGCCGCCGGTGGCTTTGACGGCGGCGATCATGGCCGGCACCACGACGGGAAAAAGCAGGATGGGCAACATCACCTCCCGCGACCGGGTGTGAACGGCCATGGCCGAAAAGAGCGTACCCACCCCGGCGAAGCCCAGGGTGCCCAAAACGACGATCAGGAGCAAGACGGGCTGAAAGAGGAAGATGTTGAACAGAATAGAGAATATGGGAAGGATGATGGCCTCTACTATGGTCATGAAGATGACATTCCCCAGCATCTTGCCAAAGTAGATGGCGGAGCGATCCACCGGGCACAGCAGCAGACCCTCCAGGCACCCCTTGTCTTTCTCCAGGACGAAAGAACGGCTCAGCCCCAACATCCCCGCGAAGACGAATGTCACCCAGAGGACGCCAGGGGCCACCTCCCGCACGTTCTCGACCCGCAGTTCGAAGGCAAAACTGAAGATGACGATCACCAGCAGGGAGAAGACGAACATCGAGCTGAGCATCTCCCTGGTGCGCAACTCGACCGCCACGTCTTTTTGGACGATGGCCAGCACCTTCCGCAGGAAGCTCATCGTCCCACTCCAACGTCAAACGTAAAACGTGAAACGTGAAGATGGCGGCGGTACGCCTGCGTGAAGCTGACTACGTCCAGATCGCTTTTGTCTGCCTGGTGGACGAGGCGACCGTTGACCAAAATGGCCGCTCGGTCGCAGAGCTCCAGCCCTCGCTCCAGGTTGTGGGTGGTCATCAGCACGGTGCGCGATTTTGCCCCCCCTTTCATCCCCCCCAACTTTGGGGGGGCAAGGGCGACCAGCACCTCCCTCAGCACCTCCACGGCTTGCTGATCCAGGCCGGTGTAGGGCTCATCCAACAGCAGGATGGCGGGGTCGTGCAGGAGGGCTCGAGCGAGGGATAGGCGCTGCTGCATGCCACGGGAGAAGGTGCGCACCAGGTCGTGGCGGCGATGCTCCAGGCCCACGCGCTGGAGGAGGGCGCTGATGCGCTCCTCCAACTCGGGCACCTCGTACATGCGGCCATAGAAGCGCAGATTCTCCTCGGCCGAAAGATCGCCGTAGAGGAGAGTCTGGTGGGAGGCCAGGCCGATGCGCCGGCGAATCTCGGTGCCCTGCCCGGCCAGATCGTACCCGGCTACGCGCACGCTACCCCCCGTGGGCCTGGTCAGAGTGGCCAGGATGCGGATGAGGGTGGTCTTGCCTGCCCCGTTGGGGCCCACCAGGGTCAGGAACTCCCCCTCGGCCACGTCCAGGTCAACGCCCTCCAGGGCCAC
>CAYNWI010000221.1:0-5128 GCA_964400825.1 uncultured Anaerolineae bacterium
TGGACATTAGCTCGTTAGATACTAACGGAAACTAAAGTTAACTAAAGGAGGTAGAACAATGCAAGTTGTCTTAGATCAAATTACCCAGTTAGTTGGGGCCTACATCCCCAACCTCATCGGGGCTCTGGCCATCTTGATCATCGGGTGGCTGGTTGCCCTGGTGGTGTCTGCCATTGTGCGTCGGGCGCTTCGACGCACAACCCTGGACAACCGACTGGCTCGCTGGATCGTTGGGGAAGAAGAGGCGAAGGCCATCGAAGTGGAGCGGTGGATCGCGAAGGGCGTGTATTACCTCATTATGCTCTTCGTGCTGATCGCCTTCTTCCAGACCTTGGGCCTCACGATCATCACCGAGCCACTCAACCAGCTCCTGATCCAGGTGTTCCAATACGCCCCACGGCTGCTGTGGGCAGGGCTCTGGCTGCTGATCGCCTGGATCGTGGCCCGTGCGTTGAAACTCGTTATCTCGCGAGTGCTGAGCGCCGCCAAGATTGACAAGCGCCTCGGCAGCCTAGCCGGCCTCAAGGAAGAGGGGCGCGTTCCCCTGGCTCAAACACTTGGTGATGCCGTGTACTGGCTGGTCTTCCTGCTCTTTCTGCCAGCAGTGTTGGATGCCCTGGGCTTGGAAGGGCTCCTCGAACCGGTCCAGGGGATGACTAACAAAGTCCTCGGCTTCCTGCCCAACATCTTTGCTGCTGGCCTCATCCTGGTGGTCGGCTGGTTCATCGCCCGCATCGTGCAGCGGATTGTGACCAACCTGCTGGCTGCCATCGGCGCTGACCGGCTGAGCGAGCAGGTGGGACTGGCCACGGTTTTGGGGAAGCAGCGGCTATCCGGGCTGCTGGGTCTGGTGGTCTACGTCTTGATCCTCATCCCGGTGCTGATTGCCATCCTCGACGCCCTGGCACTGGAAGCCATCACTCGGCCAGCCGCCAATATGCTGAACACGATCCTGGGTGCGCTCCCGACCATCTTTGCTGCCGCCCTGGTGGTGACGATTGCCTATGTGGTGGGGCGCGTGGTGGCCGGGTTGATCACCAACCTGCTGACTGGCGCTGGCTTCAACGCCATCCTGGCCCGGCTGGGTCTTGGGAAGGAGCCTGCCGAAGGGGAGCGGACGCCCTCAGAAATCGTGGGATACCTGGTTCTGGTGGCGATCATGTTCTTCGCCGCCATAGAGGCGTCCCATCTGCTGGGCTTCGTGTTGTTGGCCGATCTGGTAGCTCAGTTCACACTCTTTGCCGGCCAGGTGATCTTGGGGCTGATCATCTTCGCCATTGGCCTCTACCTCGCGAATCTGGCGGCCAGGACCGTGCAGGCCAGCGGGGCGGCACAAGCCGGTTTGCTGGCCCTGGCCGCCCGGATCTCTATCCTGGTGCTGGCTGGCGCCATGGCCCTGCGGCAGATGGGCCTGGCCAATGAGATCATAAACCTGGCCTTTGGTCTGCTGCTAGGAGCCATCGCCGTGGCCGTGGCCCTGGCCTTCGGCCTGGGAGGGCGGGAGATCGCCGCCCGCGAGCTAGAGGAATGGCTGCAGTCAGTGAGATCCAAGAAGTCTTGAAGGTGAGAAGCTCGAGCATCCCCCCTTTCTTCATCTGCAATAGGTTGATATGGCCCATTTAGTTTGCCATGCTATCGAGAAAAACGGAGGGAGAAAATGAGTGGAATCGTATGTGCTATTCGAGGCGGACCTGCCAGCCAGCCCACCATTGCCCAGGCCGTCACCCTGGCACAAAAAACTGGTCTGCCACTGCATTTCTTGTACGTCGTCAACCTCGACTTCCTGTCACACACAAGCAGCGGCCGTGTTCACACCATATCGGAAGAGATGCACCAGATGGGCGAGTTTATCCTACTGGCAGCGCAGGCTGCAGCGGCGGCGCTGGGTGTCACGGCACAGAGGGTGGTGCGCCACGGCAACGTTGGAGACGAGATCATCGGCCTGTGCCGTGATCCTGGCGCCGATTACGTCGTGCTCGGCCGGCCCCAGGCCCAGGGCAAAGAAAACATCTTCACCAAGAATCTGCTCAACAAGTTCAGCGAACGAATTGAAAGAGAGACCGGGGCTAAAGTCTTTTTTGCAGAAGGGAGTGGCATGTGAACAGGCTGCTTCGACTCTGGTTACCGGCAGCACTCCTGCTGGGGATAAGCCTGGCCCTGGTGCTGCCCAGGACAGGCGCCCAGACCGAAGGACCGGCGCCGTCGCCGCTGGTTACCGGCAGCATCTACGACCAGCAAGGTCAACCAGTAGAGGGCGCACTGGTCACGCTGAGTGCAGCACACGAAAGCGACTCCATCGCGCAGGCCACCACCCAGCCCGATGGCCGCTACTCGCTGTCCCTGTCCGAGACCATCCCTGACACTTTGATCGTCCATATCGAACGTGCTCACTTTGAAGACGCGCACATCGAGTTGGACGCTGCCGCCATACAAAGCCTGCGAACCGGACAGCCCATCGTCTTGCCTGACACGACCCTGCTGCGGCACATCAGTCCTGCCTTCTGGGCCGCCACGCTGGTCTTCGTGGCTGTGCTAGCGATAATCACCACCGGCACACTGCATAATACGCTGGCCGCCCTGGTGGGCGCGACACTCGTCTTTGCCATCAGTTACCTGGGCCACCCCCTTCGTGAGGATCTCTTTGTCTTTGACTTCGGTGGCGCACTGCGCTATGTGGACTGGAACGTGATCTTCTTAATCATGGGCATGATGATTGTCATCGCTGTGGTGGAAAGGACCGGCATCTTCCAGTGGCTGGCCTTCATGGCCTACCGCGTCTCGGGGGGACACATGTGGCTTCTGTTGCCCATTCTGATGCTCGTCACCGGCGTCGCTTCGGCCTTGCTGGATAACGTGACGACCATGCTGTTGATGACGCCTATCACCGTCCAAATTGCCCTGGTGCTGGGCACTAACCCCTTGGCGCTGTTGATGCCTGAAGTGATGGCCTCGAACGTGGTTGGCGTCAGCACCCTGATCGGCACACCCACCAATATCTTGATCGGCTCCTACGGGGACATTTCGTTCAACGATTTCCTGCGCAACCTGACGCCGGGCGTGTTGCTGGCTTTCCTTGGACTGATCCTCTATAGTGAATTCGCTTACCGGCGAGAGCTACGAGCGGGCGGCAACCCCTCACCCCTACTGCTGGAAAAACTGGCTGAGCGAGCGCGCATCACTAAACCGGAACATCTCAAGAAAGCCGGCTTGGTAGGAGCAGCGATGCTCATCCTGTTCGTCTTCGGCGAGCAGGTTCACCTGTTGCCGGCTGTGACGGCGCTGATGGGCGCAACAGCGCTGTTGGTCTGGATCAAGCCCGACATCGAGGAGATGATCGAGGCGGTGGACTGGACGACGCTGGTATTCTTCATCGCGCTGTTCATCCTCGTCGGCGCCATCCAGGAAGTGGGCCTGATCAGCTTCATCGCCGACGCGATCGGCCGGCTGGTCGGCGACCATCTGGTGCTGGCCATGCTCGCCGTTACGTGGCTCAGCGCGGTGCTCTCCACCGTCGTTGCCAACATCCCATTCACTGCGGCCATGTTGCCGGTTATCAGCTACCTGACGGCCATAGTTCCGGGAGCACACAGCAAGGTCCTGTTTTATTGCCTGTCGGTCGGCTCCGCCATGGGTGGCAACGGTTCGTTGATCGGTTCCTCGCCCAATATCGTCACCGCCGGCATTGCCGAACGGGCCGGCTATCCCATCACCTACGCGTACTTCCTAAAGAGAGGCTTTCCGGCCCTGATGATCACGGTCAGCCTGGCCACGTTGTGGTTGCTGGTGCGTTTCCTGGTGATGGGCGGCACAGGTGGATGATTGGCAGTGCCAAGAGGGAACACGGACAACATCATCCGTCAGGCATGCATCATCCACCAGACCGATTACTGGCGGCGCGGTCGCACGCTGGACAAGTTGGGCATCGGGCGGTTGAGCGTGGATGAGGTAATGCGGTATGTGATGGAACGGAGCTTCAGGCCGGTTCAAACATGAGTGTCAGACGTCCTGACTCCACCTTGGCCGGGCCATGGGCAGCCAGGTATTCCTCCAGCGCTTCGCGAGGGATCGTCGGCACATCGTAGCTGGGATGCAGCTCCCAGTCAGTCCTCTGGCCACCAACTCTACCAACTGCGCGCCGGTCAGCGTCACCCCATCCCCGTATCTCCTCCGTGTTTCCCCCCACTCCGTGCTTCCGTGTTGATGGACGGCTTCTCCCCATCGGCTCGCCAGGCGATGGCGTAGATGTCGTTGGCGACGATGAGTCTCAACGGGGTGTGCATCAACAGGGAAGCGATGGTCCTTACCAAAGGACGTCGCAGGAGGGGATAGGCTTCCCGGCGGACATCGGTAAACCTCTTCTCGTCCTGCCAGGTGGCTTGATCCAGGGTGAGGTTTTCGAGCCAAATCTCGAAGGCGAAGCTAGTTTTGTCCAAAGCTCGTTTCAAGCTGAGGGGGTCTTGCTCGTTGATGTGAACGCTTCGTTCAACGTCCGAACGCGGCGTGCTGGGGAGCCGCCGCGAAAGAAGCCGCATCAGGGGATAGCCGTATTCGAGCGCCCAGCGGTTGGGCAGGGTGTGGAGCAGCAGATAGCCCTGAGGGTTCAATACTCGATAGGCTTCTCGAAGAGCGCGGCCTATTTGCCAATCGTGCAGGTGTTCGACGATGTCCAGCATGAGCACCCTCTCGAAGACCTCGTCCCCAAAAGGGAGCGCGGTGGCATCGGCCTGCCTGAGGGCCACCCGGTCTCGATCTCTCTGGGGGGCGACTTCGAGGGTTCGGCGGGTCAACCTCAAGCAATCCGCCGAATAGTCTATCCCCACCACCTCCGCTCCTCGCCTGGCAGCGTGGAGCACGATCTCTCCTCGACCGCATCCCATGTCCAAGACCCGCATCCCTGGCCCCAGATTCATCAGCAGCAGGGCCCTGGCCATCCTGGGTGGCAGTCGGTCTCCTTTGCTGGCGATGAAGTCGTGGTACCCGCCCTCGCCGACAAAGCTCAAAACCGTTTCCTCGTCGTACACTTCGGCGGGGACAGGTCGCTCAGAACACTCGTACATCATTGGTTCTCAGTCAGACGCCTGGTGTACAAGCTAAAGCCTCCCACAGCGTCCTCGGTGTATGCCGCCTC
>CAYNWI010000222.1:0-5121 GCA_964400825.1 uncultured Anaerolineae bacterium
TCGGGAGATCCCATTGCCCGACTCTCCGCTGCGCTACGCTGGTCCCCACTTTGGCCAGGAAGAGCTGATCACCGACGACGGGCAGACCCTCACCGTGGCCAGCAAGTTCGAGGCTCGCTACGTCCTGTTTGCCCAGGCGGCTGGACAGAAGGTTGCCCGACTGCCCGAAAAGCCAGTGGAAGTCTCACGGACGGTCAACAACTATGTGCAGTACCTGCGCGACCTGCGCCAGCGTCTACACGATACCTACTTCACTCGCACATTGGACCAAGCTGCCGCCGAGCGTTTCGTGGAGCAGGTGTGGTCCAAATTCAACCTACCTAATCCTGACGAGTAGGCCCCCATGTATGAGCATCTTAACTTGAAAGCATGGCCTTTCCAGGTCGTCCCTGATTCAGAGTTTGCCATGATCTGGGCAGGCCGCCGCCAGACGAAAAAACAACTTGAGCGCCTCCTCTGGAAAATGCAGTTTGCGCCCAAGTCTGGCCTGCATCTTCTGTGGGCCAACTTTGGCATGGGCAAGACTCATACGTTGCTGCATTTGCGGCATCTGTGCCAGCAGACTCAAGGCAGACTGATCCCTGTTTATGCTGTCATGCCCAAACGCATCAGTGGATTCCTCGAAGTACATAGAGCAATCGTCTCACAACTGCCCTGGGATTTTCTGGGGGAGCAGTTGGTGAAAGTGGGAAGTAATTGGTCGTCGGGAAGCTTGACGCTTCATCCCATGTTCTCCAAGTCACCTGGTGTGGTGAATGCTGTCCTCGCCATACGTGGTGGTGACGCCGAGAAAGCCACCGCTGCTCGTCAGTGGCTTATTGCCCAGCCGGGGCTGACTGCCCGTGATCTCCGCGCCGTTGGTGTGACCTATCGCATCAAGACCCCCGAAGATGCCATCAATGCGCTCACCGCATTGACGCGCCTGGCGACTTTCAAGTCAAATCCCCCAACCAAGCTGGTAGTCATGTTAGACGAATACCAGCGCATCGGAGAGCTGAAGTCGCGCGTGATGAGCGAAGTAAACGCAGGCTTGCACAGCTACTACAACGAGCATCCCAACGGCCTGGAAGTCATCCTCTCGGTCTCGTTTGGCCGCGAGGACAACGTGGCGTATTTGCTGAGTGATGAATTGAAGAGCCGCGCTGAGCCGCAGAGTATCAGCCTGGATCTGCTGAGTCAAGTGGAAGCTATCGAGTTCATTCGAGACTTGCTGGCTCATTTTCGACTGCGGCAAGACGAGCGTTGGGCATACCCGTTTTCTCCAGAAGCGGTCGAAATGCTGGTGAAGCACATTGCCGAAGCCAAAGCGTTGACACCTCGCCGCTTGATGCTATATGCCAACCACGTCTTGCTCGAGAGCCAGCTAGCTCGCGGCCCGGACGACACAAGCGAGATTACACCCCAGGAAGTCAAGGAATTGTTGGCTGATCCCCGCCTGGGAGCGATGGATGTAGACAGCCCGGACATGGCGGGGTGAGGAACAGATGAGTCAAGACAAGCCGGGATCTCCAAATGGACGAGATTTGGCCGCCCGAGACCGATGGCGAAGAGGCTACAGTATCTTGGGCTGGTATCAGCCGTAGCGAGCACATTTGGGTAGATGGTGTTCGCATCTCCCCCTATGACTGCCCTGACTGTCTTAAATGGGAGGAGTTCGATTGCGATCAATGTGCGTTCTTTTCTCCTGAGACCTGCCCCTTGCTACGCGACCTGTTTCTGATGCTGGACACCAGAACGTTCTTCGTTCTCTATCGTGAACGTTTTGAAGCACAACGCAAACGCCAGCAGCGGTTGATCCGTGCGGTACGTTCAGAACTGCAGGCACACGGCCGTCCGCTTCACTATACAGTGCTGGCACGCATGGTTGCAGATAGGCACCCCAAACTACGGGTGAGTGAGCGTAGTGTTCTCAAGATCATGGCTCATCATCCCGAGGTCTTTGAAAAAGTTGCGGAGGGTGTGTATAGGTATAGGAAGGCAAGCAAACACCGGCGCTGATATCATTCTCCAGTCCGCCTCACGGATCGAAACGGGCAAAAGCTCTGCGCCGCATTCAAGAATCATAGCCTCAACCATAAAACCACGACCGACGATCCTCCCCCGCGATGGCCCAGGAATTGAGCTAAACCGCCTTGAGGCCCTGTGGCCGAGACGGGTAGATGGTTACGATCAGAATGTACCGCCCCAAACCTGACACAGCCCTTCGGCTCCGCTCAGGACAGGCCCTTCGGCGGAGTTCACTGTGAGGAAGGGAAACGAGCAATGACCCAGAAAACTGTTGGCTACGTGGAACTGGAATGGACGTGTCCGTACTGCGGCACGAGGAACCCGGGCACTCAAAAGAAATGCTCTGGCTGCGGGGCGATGATGGGCGAGGAGGATCAGTTCGAGGCGCCTGCGCAACAAGAGCTGATCACCGACGAGGCAAAACTGGCCCAAGCCAAACGCGGCATGGCCGACATTCACTGCCCTTATTGCGGGACGCGCAACGTAGCCGGATCCGAAAAGTGTAGACACTGTGGCGGTGACCTGACCGGGGCTGTGGAGCGCGAAAAGGGGCGCGTGGTGGGTGCGTTCAGGGCCGAGCCTGTGGCTGACGTGCCGTGTCCCTACTGCGGCACACCGAACCCCGCCAACACTGTCAAATGCAAGAAGTGCGGTGGCGCTCTGCAGAAGCCGGCTGAGGCCCCGCCCGCCAAACCCGCTGCTGCCCCTAAGCCTCGCTCTCGCGTTGCTGGCCTTGCCATCGCGGCAGTGGTCGTTTTGATGTCCATCTGCGCGGTAGCCTATTTCGTTCTGGCCCCGCGCACGACGGATACGCCCGCTGTCGTTCAGTCGGTGATGTGGGAGCGCAGCGTTGCGATCATGGAGCAGCGCCCCGTAACGCACGAAGACTGGGAGGATCAAATCCCGGCCGGCGCAGCGATAGGCTCGTGCTCCAAAGAATACCGCCGCACGCAGTCGGAGCCGGCGCCCGGTGCGGAGGAGGTGTGCGGCACGCCGTACACCGTAGACCAAGGTGACGGCACCGGGAAGGTGGTGCAAGACTGCGAATACAGAATCTACGAGAACAAGTGCGAGTATACGGTCAACGAGTGGACGGTGGTGGATGAAGCCGTAGCACAGGGCAATGATCTCAATCCCCAATGGCCCAACTTGTCTTTGTGGTCAGACCAGCGTGAAGGGAGTCGGGCAGAAGAATACGTGGTCACTTTCAGAGCCGATGACAAGGCGGAGACTTACACGTACGACGTGGACTCGGCCAGCGAGTTCTCGAGATTTGACGTGGGCAGTTATTGGACGCTCAAGGTCAGTACGTTCGGCGATGTCACTGGCGCTGAACCGGCCAGATAGCAGTCAGCAAGAGGAACAGCTTGACGATAAAGAGATTGCCTGTCCCCCTTCAGGTGGTAGTGCAGGCGCTATCCGACTGGTGGGACGACTGGATCAACATGGCAGTGATCAGCCTGGTCTGGCTACTGTGCTGGGTGACCATCGTGTTCGGTCCACCTGGCTTGTTTACTTAAGGAGAACAATCATGCTATTGGGAATACGATGGGGAAGCCTGCGTACCAGGATCATCGCCTGGTCCTTCGTTCCCACGGCGCTCATCCTGCTCGCCGTGGCCTGGGTCACCCTGGCCGCCTACCAGCAGGTGACAGAAGACCTGGTTGTCGAACGGGACCGGGAGCTGACCCGTCTCTCGGCTGGTGAGTTCACAATGGGGCTGACAGAATACACAGGTCTTCTCACAGAATACACAGGTATTTTCGCCAGCTTAGCACGCACTGATATCATCGAGAATGACCCAACTGCTCGACGTGACACTCTCAGGAGCGCCAGAAGCCGCTTCGAGATCTTTGACGGCGGCGTACTGCTCCTCGATAACCATGGAACGGTGGTGGCCGCCGAACCGGAGCGGGCGGATGCCCTGGGGCAAAACTGGGCCAATCGCTCTTACTTTCGCCACATGTTGCGCTATCCAGGGCCGGTCTTCTCGGACATCACGACCGACGGCCCAGGAGGTACGGAGGTCATCGTCGTTGCCATGCCCATCATCGGCCACCAGAGCCAGTTCCTGGGAATAATGGCCGGCCTGTTTCGTCTGGGTGCAACTGCCATCAGCCCCTTTTACAGCGACACTACAAAGCTTCGCCCCAGCGAAAGCGGCAGCGCCTATTTGGTGGATGGCAATGGTCAGGCAATCTACCACTCTGATCCCAATCACATCGGAGACGATTTTTCCGCCCAACCGGTGGTGCAGCAGGTATTGAATAGAGAGGTAGGTGCGGTACGTACCCGCGCTCTCGATGGCCAGGAGATAGTCGCCAGCTTCGCCCCGGTACCAGGTACACCTTGGGGCCTCGTCACCGAGGAAAGTTGGGCCACGTTGATCAGCCCCATTCAAAGCTACCAGCGATCTCTGCTCTTGCTGCTGGCACTGGGCGTGATCGTAACGGCTCTCATTGTCACCGTCGGAGTCAAGCGGATCACGCAACCCATCACCGACCTCATCGGCGCCGCCCAGGAGGTAGCCAGGGGCAAGTTCGGCCAGACGATCACCGCTCGAACAGGAGACGAAATAGAAGAACTGGCCGAGCAATTCAACCTCATGTCAGCCCAACTCCAGGAATCGTACGCTCACCTGGAGCAGCGAGTGGCCGAGCGGACCAAAGAGCTGGCCGCCCTCAACGCCATCGCCGCCACGGTGAGCCAATCCCTGCACCTGGACGAGATACTAAAAGACTCCCTGGACAAGACCTTGCAGGTGATGAAGATCGAAGCCGGGGGAATCTATCTCCTGGACGAAGAGGCCGGGGTATTGACCATCGCTTCCCAGCAAGGATTCAGCCCCCAATTCGTGGCCGAGATAGACAGGTTAAAGTCAGGCGAGGGCTTCTCCGGGCGCGTGGCCCAATCCGGCCAGCCCCTGGTGGTACAGGACGTCTCCACCGACCCCCATCTCACCAGGACAGCGGTGCAAGAGGAGGGACTCCACTCCCTGGTCAGCGTACCCTTGAGTTCGAAGGGCAAGGTGATGGGCACCCTGTTCGCCGTGACCCGAGGCTACCGGGAGTTCACCGACCAGGACGTCCAGTTGCTCACCTCCATTGGCAACCA
>CAYNWI010000223.1:0-5109 GCA_964400825.1 uncultured Anaerolineae bacterium
GCCTCCGCTACCGCCTCGGCGATGGCTTCCTCTGGAGTCCTCTCGCCAGTGATTACGCCTACGATGGCGTTGTAGATGGCGTCACGCACCGCCTCCCACCCGGCGATGGTGGGCTCGGTCTTGGCGTAGGGCAAGAAGCTGAAGGCCTTCTCGTAGAGCGGGCTCTCGGCGAAGTGAGCCTTCATGGCCTCCGACTCGGCAGCCGTTTTACGCACGGGGAAGTAGCCCGTGGTTATGGCCCACTCGGCCGTCTGCTCAGGGGCGGTGAACCACTTCAGGAACAGCCAGGAGGCCAACTGCTTCTCCGGCGTGGTCTTGAAGACGGTGATGGATGGGCCATACATATCCACGATGGGCGCCGCCGTCTCGTGGGGGAAGGGAGCGATGGACCATTCGAACTTGCCCTCCACTGCCTGGTCGTAGTAGGGCAGTCCGGCCGTGGAGCCGAAGGTGAAGACCACCTTCTCGTTGGCGAAGTCGGTTTGGTCGCCGTAGCGCTCGGCCATCTGATAGGCCCCGCCCTCGTCTACCAGCTTCTTGAGGAAGGTCAGGGCCTCCGTGCCCTCCTTCTGGAAGACCACGCTCTTGCCGTCGGCGCTGAGGATCTCCCCTCCCCTGGTCCAGACCCAGCCAGCGAAAGTGGAGGCGCTGGGGGAGATGCAATAGCCGGCGGTTCCAGCCGCCTCATCGGCGGCCGCTTTGCACACCTCATAGAACTCATCCCAGGTCTCGGGCGGTTCGCTGTAGCCCAGCTCGTTGAGCCAGTCCACGTTGTAAAACATCACCTCCATGCTGCGGTTGGGCGGGAAGCTGAGTACCTTGTTCCCGAAGGCTGGATAGCGGTCGCCTTTGATGAAGGCCTCGAAGTAGTCGGCCATCTCCGCCGCCGTCAGGCCGTATTTCTGGCTGGCGATGTAGTCGTCCAGAGGCTCGACCACCTCCGCCTCGGCGTACTCGGCCACCACGTTCTGGTAGGCGATGGACAGGTCCGGAGGGGTCCCGGCGGCGATGGCGGCCAGGGTCTTCTCGCGGATGTCGGGGTAGTAGCCGCCGTACTCCGGCTTGACGGTGATGCCCCACTCGTTGGTGGCGTTGAATTTGTCAATGAGCTCCAGCAGCTTCTCCTCGTGGATCTGGGTGGAGACGTGCCAGAAGGTGATTTCCTGGCCTGTGGGGTCTATCCCGCTGATGGCGTCCACCGTCGCAAACGTGGCGGCCTCTTCCGCACTGGGGATCAAGAGCTTCCAACCAGGGTGGATCAGGTTGGGACTGACGATGTTGGCAAAGCTAGGATCTTCCGCGTATTTGGCGTTAGTGGCGCCGACGATGGCCCAGTAAGCCGGACCACTGCCCAGGTACTTCTCGGCCAGGGTCCACAGGTTATCGCCCAGCTTCACCGTGTAGGTTAACTCCTCTTGTGCCGGTGGGGCGGCGCTGACCACGCTCAGCCCAAGGGGGAGCAGCAGGGCGATGACCAACATCAGAGCAAGTAACTTGTAGATTTTCATCTCTTTCCTCCTTGAAATTTTTTTGTCGAAATGATCAAAGGACTGCTCATTTTTTGGGTTTTCGCATCACCTCCCTTCTTTGGTCAGGTGGTCGGGTGGTCAGGTGGTCGGATGGTCGGGCCTGATTCCCCGCTCCCATGGGGTTCGTAGTAGTGACTTTAGTCGCTTCGGCTTCATTGTGAACGACTGAAGTCGTCACTACGAACCGTTTGGACTTTGAACTTTGAGCTTTGGATTTTGCGCGTTGTCACCCTTTCAGCCCCGTGGTGGAGATGCCCTCGATGAACTGTTTCTGGGCAAAGAAGTAAAGGATGACCAGGGGCAGGATGGTGATGGTTGCCGCAGCCATCAGCTCCTGGGTGGCGGTGCCCGACTCGGTGACGAAATAGCGCAGCCCTACCTGAACCGGATACATTTTTTCTTCTCGAGTCACAATCAAGGGCCAGGTGAAGGCGTTCCAGCTCCCCAGGAAGTTAAACAGGCCCACCGAGATCAGGGCCGGCTTGGATAGGGGCAGGACAATCTGGGTCAGGAAGCGGAAATGCCCGCAGCCATCCAGGAGGGCGGCATCGTAGAGGTCTGGGGGGATGGTGGCGAAGAACTGGCGCAGCAGGAAGATGCCGAAGACGCTGGCTATCCAGGGGATGATCATGGCCTGATATTTGTTAACCCACCCCAGGTTGCTGACGGTGATGAAGTTGGGAATCATGGTGACCTCAAAAGGAATCATCATGGTGGCCAGGAATAGCGTGAAGATGACGTTCTTGCCGTAGAAATTGAGGCGGGCAAAGGCGTAAGCGGCCAGAGTAGAGGTGATCAGAACGCCCGTTGCTGTGCAGATAGCAATGAAGAAGCTGTTGGCAAAATAGCGGGCAAAGGGGGCTGCCTCCCAGGCCTGCACATAGTTGTAGAACAGGTCGGGAATGGGGCGCTGCTCAGGTGGCATGGAATAAGTAGACAACCGCAAAGCGGCTGGCCATAAGACCCGCGTAGCCACCTCGCGATAGCTCTTGAGGGAGGTCAGGATCATCCAGATGAAGGGAGCAAGGGACGTCACTGCTCCAACGGTGAGAACGGTGTAGAGCAAGCCCCTGCTGATCCTTCCAGGTATGACAGCCATCAGCCGCTCCCTGGGTGTCATGAGTTATCCTCCTCAGGTGTAAAATACTAACCTTTCCCCAAAACGGTTCTGGATGATGGTCAGGATCAGGGTAATCCAAAAAAGGATGAAGGCCATGGACGAAGCGTATCCTATGTTGAGGCGGCTGTAGAACTGGTCGAAGATGTAAATGGTGGCAGTGGTAGTGGTATACAGAGGGCCGCCCAGTTGCTGACCGGAGGCGGCGGTCATGATGTATATATCAGCGAAGGCCCGAAAGGACCAGATGACGGACATTATTACCAGGAAGAAAATGGTAGGAGAGAGAAGGGGCAGGGTGATGCGGCGGAAGAGTTGCCAGCGGCCAGCCCCGTCAATCTTGGCTGCCTCGTAAAGCTCGTAGGGGATGTTGCCCAGGCCAGCCAGGAAGATCACGATGTCGTAGCCCACATACCGCCAGATGGCAAAGACTATGATGCTAACCAAGGCCAGACTGGGCCCCTCCGCCCATTGGGGAACAACGAAGCCGAGAGCGCCACCGATCAGCTTGATGATGCCACGAGGCTCGTTCAGCCAGCGCTGGGGAGAGAGCCCCACCAGTTCCAGCAGTTGGTTAAGAGGCCCGTGGCGGGGATTGAATATCCAGAGCCAGACCGCCGCCGAAGCCACGGTGGAGGTGATGTAAGGCAGAAAGTAGATGGTCCTGTATATGGAGAGGCCCTTGATCCTCTGAAAGAGGAAGTAGGCGATGATCAAAGAGAGAGTGATGGTAAGGGGAACGGTACCGATCACATAATAGACGGTGACAACGAGGGACTTCCAGAACCTGGAATCGGATAGAGCCTGGGAATAATTGGCCAGTCCCAGGAAGGCCACCTTCTTGACCTTCCAATTGTGCAGGCTGATGTAGAAGGCGTAGCCCACGGGGAGAAAGTTAAAAGCAGCCAGGATGATGGTAGCGGGGAGAATATAGGCATAACCCAGCAGGTTCTCTTTCAGGCGGCGGCCCCTCCGCCCAGCAAAAAGCCCCCGTCCGATTCCCAGGGAAGTCTGGCGACTGCTCATACTCGCCCCCTTGTCAACTCTCGCTTCCATGTCAGGCTGATTTCATCAGCATTATACCAGAAAAGGCTGGCTTAGTCAAGGCAAAATTGCCTCCCCGCCTACCCAATCGAGGACGAGTCGCGATTCGGCCCCAGCCAAATAAAAGAGGCGGGAGAATCCGAACCTCCCGCTTTGTTTCAAAACCCCTTTATTTGCAGATTCATACGTCTGTTTGCCGACTCCTCGCGACCCATATCATCTCTGAACTCTCATCCTGCAGCTCCTGCCGAAAGAAATCCCCGTACACAGCCTCGACCGCAAACCCAACCCGCGCTAGCAGGTGCTCTATCTCAAACCGGAACACACAGTGTAGTCGAATCGGGCCGGTCTCCCAGCGTTCGACGACCTGCCCGTCTGTCCCGATTTCCTCCCACACCGTCTGGGCAATCGCCGTTTGCGTAGAGGGTTCATAGGACCACGCCCGCGAAGTGCGGATCTGGCGCCCCGTCTTCGGGTACAGGAACTGTTCCGCAGTTTCGAAGACGCCTCCCCTGTCCCTCATCAAATCCCCGAGCCAACTCACGTTCTGGTGGTCGAGGTGCACGACGAGTACGCCACGAGGAGTGAGATGACGCTTGAGCGATTCGAGGCACGCGATCTGATCTGCTGCTGTCAGCATGTTCTGAAACGCGTGGCCGGGAATGATAACCAGGCCGAAGGTTTCGCCGAGTTCGAACGACCTCATATCGCCCTGCACCCAGCGTATATTGCTCATTCCGACGCTCTTCTCCCGCGCGACATCCAGCATGGCGGAGGAGAGATCGAGGCCAACGACCTCGACACCATCTTGCGCCAGGCGTATGGCAACCCGCCCCGTGCCACAGGCCACCTCTAACACGGTCCGGCGGTGTGAATTCGCTTCTGCGACCAGCTCCCGATAGAAGTCTATCTCCCCAGGCCAGTCGGCAACAGAGGCATCGTAAGTTTGGGCATAGAATTCCCGGGCTCGTTCAGTAGCGAATTTGCTCATTCCTCTCGCTTCGCTTCTCCGTTGTCCAATCCCAAAAGGCACACTTCTTCCAGATCCCGTTCCCGTCCCGCTGCCCGTGGTGTAAGGACGCGAACACGCCCTGCAAGCGGTTGAGCATCTTTCTGCTCCACAATATGCGGGTTAACGGTCAATATCAAATCCGTGAACAGGCACAATAGTTCCATACGCTCAGCCAGGGGCAATGCTTGAAACCAATGAGCTTTGGCTTCAATGGTCTCCTCTCGGTAGTCATGAGAAATAGCTTGATCCATCATCCACGCAACTCCGACACGAAGCATATCCTACTCGATGAAAGGCTTTTTGCAGAAACCCGCGTGACAATCCCTCGCTACTCGATATTATACTTTAGAAGCCCTTGCAGGTCAACCACCATACGATGCCCAGTCCGAAAAGCAAAAGCGGGAGGC